>CAMBPA010000041.1 GCA_945869355.1 Bordetella parapertussis | reverse complement strand
TGCGCTTTGTTTTAGAAAGTCCAGCCGAGTGGACCGCGGTATTGATCCGTTTTAGTTTGATCTGGATGGTTTTCATGGGAGTGCCCTACGCGTTTAGAGTGGGGGCAATGGTCAGCGTGGATGTTCTCTATCGCTGGACGACTCCGCGGGGCAGAAGGATTTTTGATTTTGTCACGAGCCTAGCTTCGCTCGTGCTTGTCGCGGTCATTATCTGGTGGGGCTGGGACTACTCTAAGCGCGGTCAAATGCAATCGGTGATTGGGCTTGAGGGGGTGACCATGTTTTGGGCCTATCTCGCCTTACCCGTAGGCGGAATTTTTTGTGTGCCCGCGATTGTGGCTAACTACTTCGATCCGCAGCGTAGTGAGTTGGAGAATGCGCAATGAGTACCACCATGTTAATTACGATGGTGCTCTGCTTTGCGCTCACGATTTCTGTGGCCGTGTCGATAGGGCTCGCTGCGATTTTAGGGATACAAATTGGTAATGTGAATATGCTTGTGGCCGTCAAAGAGATGTTTAACTCTTTGAACAAATTCCCCTTAGCCGCAATTCCATTTTTTATTCTGGCGGGTAACTTAATGGAGACGGGCGGTATCTCTCGTCGTCTCGTTGAATTCGCAAAAAGTATCGTCGGCGGAGTGCAGGGCGGGTTGCCAATGACCTGCGTCTTGACCTGTATGATATTTGCGGCCGTATCGGGCTCTAGCGTCGCCACAACCTTTGCCATTGGCGCTATCTTGATTCCCGCATTGGTTAAGCACGGATACCCCCCTAACTACGCTGCGGCACTTCAGGCTACTAGCGCCGAACTAGGCGTCATCATTCCACCTTCCATTCCAATGATTTTGTATGGTGTGGCTGCAGAAGTCTCCATCGGAGAGTTATTTATTGCAGGCTTTGGTCCTGGCATCTTTATCGGTGTCGTGTTGATGGCTTTTGTGCATATTTACTGCCGTTTCAAGGGCTGGGGTAAAAACGACGGAGAAGGGCGGTTAAGTTTTGGTAAAGCCACGGTTCAGGCGGGTTGGGCGCTCTTGATGCCTGTCGTCATTCTTGGTGGCATCTATGGCGGAGTATTCACACCAACCGAGGCCTCTGCCGTTGCGGTTTTCTATGCACTGTTTGTTGGCATGATTTTGTATGGTGAGATCAAACCGCGCGACATCTTTCCGATCCTAAAAAAATCGGTCGTCTCGAGCGCCGTGATTATGTTCATTATTGCGAACGCTGGTTTATTTGCGTTCTTACTGACGCGTGCGGGCGTGCCCGATGCGATCGGGCGCTGGCTCGAGATGGTGTTGCAGTCTCCTGCAATGTTTTTATTGGGCGTAAACATTGCGCTGTTTATTATCGGTATGTTTATCGAGACCGGAGCCGCAATCATCGTGTTAGCGCCTATTTTGGCACCAGTCGCGATGCACTTCGGAATTGATCCGGTTCACTTTGGCTTGGTCATGGTGGTGAACTTGGCTTTAGGAATGATCACACCGCCCTTCGGTGTAAACCTCTTTGCCGCCTGCACCGTCGCACGACTATCGCTCGATCAGGTAATTAGTCGCCTGTGGCCTTTCGTCATTGTTGTACTGTGCTGTCTGATGGTGATTACCTACGTACCAGTCTTGTCCCTTGGATTACGAGATTTGGTCTACCGATAGCGCGTTTGAGTTGCTCTTCATCGTTTGAAAGAACGGTGAATTGCAACCAAGTGTAACTAGCGTATTGCACCTGGAGTTCTTTATCCTGTACCTTGTCTCAGTCGAGAGCGATTCGCATAAGCTGCGACTTACTCTCGCTCCCCAGGACAGCCGTATGGAAAATAGAATGACCACTCTCGAAACTCGGTTCGACACGATTTTGCCGACGCTAGCAACTAAAGAAGATCTAAAGAAACTAGATCTAAAATTAACGACGGCCATCCATCACGAAATTAGTTTAATTCGCAAAGAAATCAACGCTAACAACTGGAGAATGATTATCTGGATGACAGCAGTCATCGGTATGTCGTTCACCGGCGTTTTTTATATTGCACGATATGCCGCGTAGGCTTGGACAGCCTCGCGGCATATTTTTAATTTGCCGAGACATTCATTTCTTTTAATATCGCCGCCCAGCGCGCCGACTCTGCCTGTATAAATTTTGTGAACTCCGCCGGTGAAGAGCCCTTGGGATCCATGCCTTGCGTGACCAAGCGACTTCTAAACTCTGGATCATTCATTGTTTGGGCCAACGCGTCAGTTAGTTTCTTTAGTACTGGCGCTGGTAAGTCGGCAGGTCCTACTAGGCCGTACCAGGTCGACATATCGTAATTGGGCACGCCTGCTTCCGCAATCGTTGGGATAGTTGGTGCTGCATTGGAGCGTGTGGCTGTCGTGACACCAAGCGCGCGCAGCTGACCCTGCTCGACTAATGACACGCCCGTAGGCAGATTGGGGAAGGCGAGGTCCACTTGCCCTGACATGAGGTGTGGCATAAGACTCCCAGCACCTTTGTAGGGGATATGGACCATATCGACACCAGACAGCTGCTTAAATAACTCTCCAGATAAGTGTAAGGAAGAGCCTATACCCGATGAGGCGAAGTTGATTTTTCCTGGATTCGCGCGGCCATAATCAATCAGTTCTTTCAGATTCTTAAATCTTGAGTTGGGGGGCACCACAAGTATGTTGGGTCCGGCCAGCACCTGACCGATCGGTGTGAAATCCTTGATGGGATCGTATTTGGCATCTTTGTAAATCAGTGGATTGGTGACGTGTCCGATCGAAGTGTAGAAAATGGTGTAGCCATCAGGTGGCGCTCGGCGTACAAAGTCTGTTGCCAAGTTTCCGTTGGCCCCAGGTTTGTTTTCTACTATGACGGACTGCCCTAGGATCTTGCTAAAAGAGTTAGCAATTTGCCTCCCAATGGCGTCAGTGGAGCCGCCAGGCGTAAAGCCCACGACGATCTTGATTGGTTTGTTTGGATAGTCGCTTGTTTGTGCGATCGCCGTGTGAGTAACGACTGCGCAACTAAGCGTTAGCGCACATCCTAAGATGGTTTTGTATGAACTTCCCATTTTGTCTCCAAGTTCTAATCGATGCTAAAGCATTCCGTTGGTTTCAGAGCGCCTTTGTTAGTAACGCGCTTAGCTAGACCATAACAAATCAATCATAAACGCGCTACCCCAAAAAATATTCAATGTGGTGTCGCAAAAACTAATCGTTTTGCGTTACCTTGTGTGCATAAACAAAAATAGTTCGGAGATACTATGCCCGCATTTGCTTCAGTTGTACTGTCGTTCGCATGTCTGTTGTTCTGTTCGGTGACAGTGGCCCAGACACCCAATAAGGATCCCATTCGACTGGTCGTCGGCTTTGCGCCGGGCGGTCCGTCCGATATTGCAGGTCGAATTGTTGCAGAGATTTTTAGTGCGAAGCTGGGTGTTTCCGTGGTGGTAGAGAATAGAGCTGGTGCGAGTGGGTCGATTGCGGCTGATGCGGTGGCCAATGCAAAGCCCGACGGTAATACGCTGCTCGTGAATGTTACCGCCGACATCGTTAATCCAGTCATTAATCGTGAGCCTAAAAGCTTTATTACGACGCGCTTTGCGCCGGTTGGCTTAATTGCGACAGCACCTAACGTCTTAGTGGTGCATCCAAGTCTTCCTGTTAATTCTGTCAAGGAGCTTGTCGCATTTGTTCGCAGTAAAAATGCGGAGAATTCACTGAGCTACGCATCAGCGGGTTTAGGAACGGTCAGTCATTTGTCTGGTCTTTTATTTGCAAGTGCCACCGGTGCATCGATCGTGCACGTCCCCTATAAGGGTACTGCTGCTGCGCAAGTAGATTTGCTGGCTGGACGCGTGCAAATCATGTTTGATAGCCTGAGTAGTGGGTTGGTGAATGCGAAGTCGGGGAAGGTCAAAGCGTTGGCCGTGACATCTCCAAAGCGTTGGCCGATGGCACCAGAATTACCAACCTTAGAAGAGATTGGTTTGCCTGAGACAGATATGATGGCGGTATTTGGGTTACTTGCACCCGCCGGGACATCCAAGGCCGTGATCGATAAACTTTCGGCTGCTTTGTTGGAAGGGTTACGGACACCGGAAGTACGTGCCCGAATTAACCAAATAGGCGCGGAGCCTGGGGACTGGAGTCCCGAAGCTTACGGCGCCTATCTATCGAAACAAGTTGAGCGTTGGCAAAAGCTGGCCGCTCAGGGCAAATTTGATGTCAAGAACTGACTGGTCTACTTAGCGACCGTCTTTGTAAAAACGATCTACTTCGTTAAATAGGCCGAAACGTTTGATTTCATTCATGATGCCATGCGTACCTTCGCTGAGGACCATTAGTTTCTTATCCTTTGATTTCGTTAGGAGAGGGTACAGAGTCTGTGCCATGTAGAGTGGGGTGTCGGCATCCCACTCAGCCAAAATCAGCATGGTTGGGACGGTGATGAGAGTGGGGTCGTACACTGCTTTGCCTGCACTCCAAAAAAGTCGGCCATCTTGCACGCTGCCGTTAGGTGCGCGTACAAATTTCGGTGTGGCTTTAGAACCGACCGGGTCGCTTTCAAACGTTGCAGCGGCCCACGCTTCAAACCAAGCATCTGGCTGTGGGTTTTGGCCTGGCTTTAGGCCTGTTGCTTTGCGCTTACGCGCTGCGTCGATCGTGACCGTGCGGTAGGCGCCTAGTGTGCCACCAGCATCAGTCAGTGAAGCTGTCTTGCGGATCCAGACGGGTGCAAAGAGAACCAAGCGATTCACTTTGTCTGCGTGGCGTGTTGTATAGAGCGCCGTGATCACCGTACCCCACGAGTGGCCCACAACGTTTAGTTTCTCAACGTTACGACGCTTGCGTACCCAATCCGCTGCTGCAGCGTAATCGCGTGCGGCGGTGTCTGAGTCAGCAAAGGGTTTGTTGTCTGCCGCGGGTTGGTCCATGATCGCGGGGCGGGTTGATTTGCCGTAACCGCGTATGTCGACCAGATAGACGTCATAGCCTTGCTGTGCCATGACATCCATCCACGATAGTCCATCAAGCCTGAGGTCAAAACCGGTCTCTGAAGGGTAGGTTGCACCATGTACAAACAAGACCACGTTGTCTTTATTAAAGCTGGTAGTGGACTTCAACCGCTTGTTGCGAACATAAAGATTAATCCCGGCGTCGCCGCTGGGCACCATGAACTCTTCCATCACGATTTGTTCGTTTGCGGCAGCTGTAATCTTGGTGCCTTCTGTGCCCGAGTGCATCGCGCAGCCACTGAGTGCAGCAAGAGTGAGTCCGGTTAGGGCGATAGCAAACAGCCGAGCAAGCCGTGTAGTGATTTGATTTTGCATGATGTCTCCAGCGTGTATGTGAGAATCCTCGGTCGGTAGCCGATGGTTTACTTGTTTTAAGCCTTTATTGGACAGGAGTCAACCGTGCGCTTAAGGCCTGATGGCTTCCACGGCGAACATGGCCTCAGCGGAGGGATCGACAGTCACGCGCACTGCCCGCACATCAGAGGCGCCCGGAACTTCTAATCGACTCAGGTTGCTTATTGTTTTCTTTTTAAGCTTAAACGGTTGGTCGAAATGATATTGATGGCCATCACCATGAATCAATAAGACTGGCTTGCCCCAATCGTGTGCCAGCGGAAGCAAGGTGTCGCCCACGCTATTGCGGAACCCTGACCAGGCAGGAAAGTCTTCCCACATAGATCGACTAATCAACACATCTGCTTGAAACGCAAAAACGAGAGCTTTGTAATTCTTATGTTTGGCCTCTTCAAACGCAGCGCGAATCCATGCAATGTTCGCCGCATCGCGTTGAAAGAACTCTTGAGTTGCTCGCGGGTCCCTGACTTCAAAATTATTATTGCTACCAACAATGTGTACGGTCACAAACAGTACGTCATGGTACACCCAGCGTTGGTTTTCAATGTAGTCAGAAAACGCTGGTTGTTCCTGCGCTTGGTTTGTTAACGCAATGGGGTGTTTACCCAAGGACTGCCCCATCCGAAAAAACATCTGTCGAAGCTTCGCTAAGCGCTCGGTTGGTTCATAGCCCCCGTTGCTACGACGATGACAGTCGGTCCACTCGTTGTCGCCCGGTGTGTAGACGACCCCTTGGTCGAACATGGAAAAGTGCTTTAGTTGTTCGTTGAGCTCTTGATCTGAACAAACTGTTGAGCCGCTTTTGAAGTCGCCGACATGCACCGAGAAGCTAGGCTTTTGACGATTAATGGCCGCAATCAGTGCGCGGTAGGGTGGGTAGGACTTTTCAGCGATGCCATAAGGATGATCGCCGAGTGCAACAAATGAGAACTGCTGCGCCAGGCACGCGCTAGCCGTAGTGCTAAGGCAAAAGACTGCTATGCAAATACGTAAAAAAACAGACACAAAAATTCTCCGCCTATATTCGCGCCGAATTTGAAATCAGTATGTTGGTTGCTGACAAGTGATGGTCAGTCAATTGTCAGTCGCACCAAATTTTGAAATTAACAGCTTTTGGTGACACGCACGTGACACGACCATGACGTGAGCGTCTCAAGCAGACTAGTTCAATTGAACGTTCGCTTGTTTCGCTACCATCCCCCACTTAGCGATCTCCGCCCGCACATATTTTGAAAACTCTTCTGGAGAACTTCCCGCAGGAACGGCAGAAATCGCAGCGAAACGGTCCTTGATCTCCTGCGTCTTGAGAATAGCGATGGTGGCCTGGGCTAAGCGGTTGATAATCGCGGGTGGGGTGCCGGCTGGCGCAAATAGACCATTCCAAGAGTCCGCCTCAAGGTCTGGCATGCCGGCCTCAGCCATTGTGGGTACGTCGGGCAGCTGTGCAAGACGCGCGCTGCCAGCAACCGCGATGGGACGCACCTTACCGCTTAGTATCGCAGGCATCACGCCGCTGGCCGTTTTAAATCCAAAGTCTACAGTCCCGCCAATCACATCAGTCAGTGCCGGTGCAGCGCCTTTGTACGGAATGTGAAGTGCATCGATACCTGCGCGCAGCTTGAGTAACTCGCCAGCATGATGTTGCATACCGCCTGCACCAGAGGATGCATAGCTAAGTTTACCAGGCCTAGATTTAATATAGGCGATGAGCTCATCTAACGTGCGTATTGGTAAGTTGATATTCACAACCAGTACGCTTGGCGATGACATGATTTGTGTGATCGGCACAAAGTCGCGTGCCGTGTCATAGCCAAGATTCTTATAGATCCCCATGTTCGTGGCGTTAGCCACCGTACCAACCAGCAAGGTATATCCATCTGGTTTGGCTTTAGCCACAAACTCTGAGCCGATATTTGAGCCACCGCCTGGCTTGTTCTCAACAATGATGGGTTGGCCTAATTCTTTTTCCAGCTTCGATGCCACAACGCGTGCAAAGATATCAGTAGGCCCGCCGGCAGCAAAGCTGACGATTAACCGAATGGGCTGAGACGGGTAGTTGGTTTGAGAGAATGCATGGGTTGCGAACAACACACCGCAAAAGGCTAAGAAAATTCGCCGCCCAAACGACGACCACATCCAATTAGTACCCATGTTATGTCTCCATAATTTTTAAGTTGTTCTGCTTAGATTAACGCAGCATGAGTAAAAAACAAAAGGTCTAGCTACAAAATGACTCGAACAACGACTGTTGCCCAGCCTTTTAGTGCATAAGTTAGCGGTGGCTGGCGTGCAGAGCAGGGACCTCAAGCGCAATTCTTAAATTGCAATTGTCTGCTACCGTTGCTGTAAAAGTGAAACGGGAAGTTGAGTATGAGTAGGTCTGTTCTTATCAATGATGATTTTTATGAGAAGGTTAAGGCGCACGCGACTATTGAGCGGCGCACGGTTGCAAGTCAATTTGAGTTTTGGGCGATGCTAGGCAAAGCTGCCTTAGATAATCCGGAGCTGCCGATCGAATTCGTTCGGGATCTTTTAATTGCTAGAGTGGACGTGATCACTCAGGGCTATACAAAAATTGCACAGTAAATTTGTCGGCTCATATCAGACCGATTATTAATTGGATCTTATCCGGTAGGCTAAAGACCTTCAACAAAGGCCTTTATTTTCTGATGCATGTCTTGAGTCGTAGAATCAGAGCGACACACTGCAAAACGGTTATAGACATTTAAGGCCTTGCCGCACTCGCCGTCTACTGACGGTGTGTGAGCGCCACGATTTGAGGTGTCCCATCCGTGCGTGGCCGCCGGGTAGTGTGTCCAAGCAGTCGCGTCCTTAAAAACGCGCGTCGGGCAGCGATCGGGTGGAGTTGCAGTATCTTTGCCTGCGGTAAATACAAGTACGGGTCCCCAGTATGGTCCAAGGATGGGATCCTCGCGCCAGCCTTTGCTATTGCAAACGGGGTAGAGACTAAAGCCCGCACGATATAAGCCTTTTGCATGTTCACGCATAAAGGGCTCATCCGTGAAAGTGC
>CAMBPA010000040.1 GCA_945869355.1 Bordetella parapertussis | reverse complement strand
CCGCGATGTAGATGAAGGCGATCACAAGAATGGCCGCCTCGGCCGGGGTTGCCACGAGGCTATTGATCAACGGGTGCTTGAGTAGCCAGCCAGAAACGCCGGGCGAGACCAAGATGCCGCCGACAACTGTTCCCATGATGATGGACAGAATGGTCAGTCCTTCGATCCAGCTATTGCCTTTGACTAACTGAAGCGGAGGCAGCATTTCAGTCACGATGCCGTATTTGGCGGGGGAGTATGCCGCGGCGCCGATACCCACTAAGGCGTAGGCCACGCAGACTAAGGAAACCTGCCCTTCCTGCGTGAGTCCGAGTAGGGCATAAGAAAACATGAGCAAACAGCCACTGACCTTGATGGCGTTGGTCATAAACATGACTCGCCCTTTGGGGAAGGAGTCCGAGATTGCTCCGACGAACGCGGCTAACAGCACATACGACGCCGCAAACGACCACTTCATCATGGGGGCCATCCAGTCGGGGCCCTCTAATTGTTGAATCAACGCGATCGCGGCAATGAAAAGTGCGTTGTCCGCAAGCGACGACAGCGCTTGGGCTGCCATGACGGTGTAGAAGCCTCGATTCAAGGGTTGTATCCTAAATTTAGTTTACCCATTCTAGTGCGGGATGTCTGAATAATACCTGAACAAATCGATCGGCTCGAGCTCGGTTATGATCTCAAGGATTCCATCCCAAACTGTGCCCTTATTGTGCGTCTGACCCAGATCAAACTTGCCGGATTTAAGTCTTTTGTCGACCCAACGGTGATCCCAACCCCCAGCCAGTTAGTGGGGGTCGTCGGGCCCAATGGTTGCGGTAAATCGAACATTATCGACGCCGTCCGCTGGGTGATGGGCGAAAGCCGCGCGTCTGAGCTGCGTGGGGAATCCATGCAGGATGTGATTTTTAGCGGCTCTGGCGAGCGCAAGCCCTCGGCCAGAGCGTCGGTTGAACTCGTGTTTGATAACTCGGCCGGTCGGGCCTCTGGGCAATGGGCGACTTACGCTGAAATCGCTGTGCGTCGCGTGTTAACGCGCGATGGCACCAGCAGCTATTTCATCAATAACCAACTGGTTCGTCGCCGTGATGTCCATGACATTTTCTTGGGAACCGGCTTAGGGTCGCGCGGTTACGCGATTATTGGTCAAGGCATGATCAACCGCCTGATCGAAGCCAAGCCCGAAGAACTACGTGTTTATTTGGAAGAGGCCGCGGGGGTGTCGCGTTACAAGGAGCGACGCCGCGAAACAGAAAATCGTTTGTCCGACACGCGTGAGAACCTCGTACGCATAGAAGATATTCTGCGCGAACTCACTTCGCAGCTTGAAAAGCTTGAATCGCAAGCCGAGGTGGCGCGCGAATACCGCACGCTGCAGGCTGAAGGTGAAAGCAAACAACATGCGTTGTGGTTTCTGAAAGAAGCGGCTGCCCATCTTGAGCGTGACCGGACCCAACAGGATATTGAGCGTGCGCATACGGAGCTTGAGGCCTCGATGGCTGGGCTGCGCGCGAGCGAAGCCGCACTTGAGTCACGTCGCCAAGCGCACTATGCCGCGGGTGATGCGGTGCACGCCGCGCAGGGACAGTTGTACGAAGCGAATGCAAAAGTAAGCAGCCTAGAGGCCGAGATTCGTCACGTGGTCGAGTCGCGTAATCGGGTGCTGACCCGTCGTACGCAGCTACAGACTCAATTGACGGAATGGGCGACGCAGCAGGAACACTGTCAAGCACAAATCCAAGAAGGTGAAGGCGAGCTCATGACGAGTGCGGCGCGTGCTGAAGAAGCACGTGACTTGGCACAGGCGGCGCAGGAGGGTTTGCCTGACATCGAGGCGCGTGTGCGGCAAGCCGCGCTCGAGCGTGAAGAGTTGCGTACCACCTTGGCGCGTGTCGAGCAAAGCCTCGCGTTGGTTGCGCAGACGCAGCGGGATTCAGATCGCCAGCTGCAGGGGCTCGAACTGCGCCGCGAACGTCTAGGGCTTGAGCTAAAGGGCGTTGAAACGCCAGACACAGCGGCGTTAGAGCAATTGACGGGTGACAAGCTTGCCACCGAAGAGTTGCTTGAGCAATCCCAGACCACCCTCACTGAGCTCGAAGATAAGCTGCCGCAGGCTGATGCGCGTCGCGCCCAGGCTCAGCAGCAAGCTCAGGTCGAGTCTGAGACGCTCGCACGCCTCGATGCGCGTTTATCCGCGCTCGTGCGCTTGCAGGAAGATGTACAAAAGAAGGGCGCACTTGAGCCCTGGCTTGCTAAACACGAACTCAGCCAGCTGGGCCGCTTGTGGCAGAAGCTGCATGTGGAGCCGGGCTGGGAAACAGCACTCGAAGCCGTTCTGAATGAACGCATGACAGGTCTTGAGGTGCGCAACCTGGATTGGGCACGCGCCTTTGCAGCGGATGCGCCGCCTGCACGTCTTGCGTTCTATCAGCTGCCCGTTGCTGCGCCGGCTGTCGCCGCGCCAACTGGACTTGAGTCCTTGACCACTGTGCTGCGCATTACGGACCCAGAACTGCGTACCTTGTTGCAGACTTGGCTGGGTCATGTTTACATCGCCAAAGATGTGGCGCAGGCCATCGCCGCAAGAGCAAGCTTGCCTGCGGGGGCGATGCTTGTCGTGCAAGGCGGTCACTTAATAGATGCCCATAGTGTGCGTTTTTACGCACCTGACTCCGAGCAGGCAGGCTTGCTTGCGCGTCAACAAGAGATTGAAAACCTTCGGCGCGAGTTTAAAGCGCATCAACTGATCGCCGACCAATCGCGCTCGGCGGTCGCGCAAGCTGAGTCAGCCTGGCAGCAGGTATCGCAAGCCTTGCCTCCTGCACGGCAACGCATGGCGGAAATTACCCGTCGCCTGCACGACCTGCAGTTAGAGCACACACGCTTGCAGCAGCAAGTGGAGCAAACGCGTGAACGTTCAGGCCGACTTGAGCAAGACATCGCTGAAGTCATCTCGCAACAAGAAGAACTGACTGCAGCAAAACTTGAAGCTGAAGCGCGCTTTGAAGAACTGGACGCTGAAATCGGTGTTCAACAAGAGGCGTATTCCGAGGCTGAAATGGCTGGTGAAGCTCTGTTCGAGGAGGCTGAGACTGCGCGCAATCGCTTGCGTGATCAAGAGCGTGGCGCACAAGAAGCCGAGTTTAATGAGCGCGGCGTCCGTACGCGGATTGCCGAGCTTGAGCGTAATTTGCAACTGGCTATTGAACAGTCGGTTCGTGCCCAGCAAGAGCTGGCTGGACAGGAAGATGAGCTTGCCACACTAGATGCTGCAGCGGCCGAAGCGGGCTTACAAGATGCGCTAGAAATACGCGTCGAGCGCGAAGAGTCGTTGGGTCGCGTACGAATCGAAATGGATACATTAGCTGCACAATTACGTGAGGCCGATGAAGAGCGACTCACCATGGAGCGCTCGCTCGAGCCCCGCCGCGAACGCATCATGCAACTACAGCTGCAAGAGCAAGCCGCGCGCTTGGCCTCCGAGCAGTTTGCCGAGCAACTCAATGAGCGTCAGGTAGATCGCGTCGCCGTGCAAGCGGTGATTGCGGAACAGACCGAAGAGTGGCAGCGCCCCACTTGGCTGCAGTCCGAGGTACAGCGTATCACCAAGAAAATAGAGTCACTGGGTTCCGTCAACCTAGCGGCATTGGACGAGTTAACGGAGTCGCGTGAGCGCAAAGGCTATCTCGACGCCCAATACCTTGACTTGCGGACAGCGATCGACACCCTTGAGGACGCGATCCGTAAGATCGACCGCGAGACCCGTGAGCTCTTGCAGTCCACCTTCAATGAAGTGAATACGCACTTCGGCGAACTCTTCCCCAAACTCTTCGGCGGCGGGGAGGCGCGTCTCATCATGACGGGCGGCGAAATTCTGGATGCGGGTGTGCAGGTGATGGCTCAGCCTCCAGGCAAACGCAATACATCGATTCATCTGCTGTCTGGTGGCGAAAAAGCGCTCACCGCGACCGCACTGGTGTTTGCATTATTTAAACTCAACCCTGCACCCTTCTGCTTGCTCGATGAGGTGGACGCGCCGCTTGATGATGCAAATACTGAACGATATACAAACTTAGTGGGTAGTATGGCTGAGCATACGCAGTTCTTGTTTATTTCTCATAATAAAATTGCGATGCAGATGGCTCGACAGTTGATTGGCGTTACGATGCAAGAACGAGGCGTGTCGCGTATCGTAGCTGTTGATATTGAATCCGCTTTGCAGCTTGCCGTTGAAGCTGCGTGATCCTGATACTAGAGGCAACACATGAGTGAGTTGCAAATCTATTTGATCGTGATTGGTTTGATCGTGATTGTGTTGGTACTGGGCTTTAATTGGTTCCAAGACCAACGCGTGCGCCGCCGTATGCAGGCCCAGATGCCTGTCATCGAACAAGACCCCTTGCTTGCCGAAACCGGTGCGGTGGGTGATATGCGTCGTGAGCCAGGTTTGGGTGGGATGAGTGCGGGTGGTATCAATGTGACGGAGCGCCTCGATGCGCCCCTGCATCCCGATGCGATGCTTGATGCGCAAGAGCCCGACTCGTCGACTGAGATTGTGATTGAAATTTCTTTCCAAGGCCCAATGCTGGGCGAAGACCTGGTGCCACTCATTCATCCGTTGCGCACGGCGGGTCGTAAGACCGTACGTATTTTTGCCCAGGATACGGCGGGACACCTTCAAGCCACCATTGAGCCAAGTGTTTCGTACGACGCTGTCCATCTGGCGGTTTTGTTGGCGAATCGCAGCGGTGCGCTGTCTGCGATTGAATGGTCGCAGATTTGGAATCGCGCGCAGAGTTTGGCTGAGCAGTTGGAATGCGCCATCGAAGGTCCTAATCAGCAGCGTGTGCTGGACTTAGCCTCCCGCTTGGACGACATGTGTGCGGGGTTGGATACTCAAGTCGGGTTGACTTTGTTGATGGGTGCAAATCATCCTGTGTCGGATGTGAGCAATGCCGCAGAGAATATGGGTTTTGTGCCCGCGAACGGACAACTGGTTTGGTTGGGCGAATACGGGCTGGTGTGCTTTAGTTTGGCGCGTTCAGACTCTGAGTCGTTCGATGCGGGGATGGCGGGTGTCGATCGCTTGAGTCTGCTGCTGGATGTGCCTTGCAGTCCAGCCGATACGCGCGCCTTCGGAAAAATGGTTGAGGTTGGTTTTGAGTTGGCGCGTCGAGTCGGGGCTGAGCTCGTTGATGATCAGGGCCGTCCTGTGCAGCGCGGTTCGGATGCAGTCATCGATGAACGGCTCAAGACACTCTATCAGCAACTTGAACAAGCCGGGCTTGCTGCGGGCAGCCCGCGGGCACGTCGGGTATTTGCCTGAGGACGCAAGCAGGTGAGAGAGTCTTCGGTCGCTGAGCGCCTGCAGTGGTTATGCGCCGAAATCGAACGTCATAATCACGCCTATTATGTGCTCGATGACCCGAAGGTCAGCGATGCACAATACGATCAGCTGATGCGCGAGTTGCAAGCGCTTGAAGCGAAACATCCTGAACTGCTCACTGCATCGTCTCCCACGCAACGAGTGGGTGCAGCACCCTTGGCCGCTTTTTCCAGTGTGACGCATCGTGTGCCGATGCTGTCCTTGGGTAATGCCTTTGAGGCCCAAGAAGTCTATGCCTTTGATAAGCGAGTCTCTGACACATTACGCGCGGCAGGCAAGCTACCCTCCGATGCCTCCGTCGCTTATTTTTGCGAACTGAAGCTTGACGGGCTAGCGATCAGTTTGCGTTACGAGCGCGGATTGCTTGTGCAAGCTGCGACGCGCGGTGACGGCCAAACCGGTGAAGACGTCACCACTAACATCCGTACGATTAAAGCGATCCCCTTGCGTCTGACGGGTAATCCAGAGGCGATCCCCGACGTGCTGGAAGTCCGGGGCGAAGTATTCATGAACCTTGCAGATTTTGATCGGCTCAATGAAGCGCAACGCGGGCGTGATGAGAAGGTCTTTGTCAATCCACGCAACGCGGCCGCGGGTAGTTTGCGGCAGCTGGACTCGCGCATCACGGCGCAGCGTCCCTTGCGTTTTTTTGCGTATGGTTGGGGTGAAGTCGGAGATATTCGCTTTGCCCGTCATAGCGAAATGCTCGACTGGTTAGCGAGCTTAGGCTTGCCCGTTAACGTCTCACAGCATATCGTGGCACAGGGGCCTGGCGATTTGTTGGCGTATTACGAGCAGGTGGGCGCACGGCGCGCGCACTTGCCCTATGACATTGATGGAGTAGTGTACAAAGTCGATGAGCTCGCGGCGCAAAAGGTGCTGGGTTTTGTGGCACGTGCGCCCCGCTTTGCGATTGCACACAAGTTTCCTGCGCAAGAGGCCACGACAACTCTTCTGGATATTGAGGTTCAAGTTGGGCGTACGGGCGCGATTACCCCCGTTGCCCGGCTCGCTCCTGTCTTTGTTGGTGGGGTGACGGTGACCAATGCAACACTGCATAATGAAGATGAGATTCGTCGTAAGGATGTACGCATCGGAGATACGGTGATTGTGCGCCGCGCGGGCGATGTGATCCCGGAGGTCGTGGGCCCCGTGCTTGAACAGCGCCCCAATTTTGCCGTGCAGTTTGTGATGGCAACCGCGTGCCCTGTGTGTGGTTCTGCCATTGAACGTGTGGAGGACGAGGCGATTGCGCGGTGTACGGGAGGCCTCTTTTGTGCCGCACAGCGCAAGCAAAGCATTATTCACGCGGCGGGTCGTAAAGCGCTGGATATCGAGGGCTTAGGGGAGAAGCTCGTAGAGCAGTTGGTCGATCGCGAACGGATTCATTCCCTCGCAGACTTATTTAGTTTGCAAGTGGATGAACTCGCCGAGTACGATCGCATGGGTCGAAAATCTGCTGAAAATCTAATTGAGGCGATTCAACAGGCGAAAAAGCCTGCACTTGGCCGACTGATTTTTGCGTTGGGTATTCGTCATGTAGGTGAAACGACGGCGCGAGACCTCGCTCTGCAGATGGGATCGATCGATAAGCTTATGCTGGCGACCGAGGATGCGTTACTGGCAGTGCCTGATGTCGGGCCGGTGGTGGCGGGCTCGATTGCGCGTTTTTTTGCTGAAGCGCATAACCAAGACGTTGTTCGTGCGCTGCAGGCACAGGGGGTCGAGCCACAAGTTCAAGAAGCGGCGCGTAGGTCCGGTCTGTCAGGTAAGACATTCGTGCTGACGGGCACCTTGCCTGCGTGGTCCCGAGACGAAGCCGCCGCACAAATTATTGCCGCTGGCGGCAAGGTAAGCGGCTCTGTGTCGCGCAAGACGTCGTATGTTGTGGCGGGCGCCGAGGCAGGCAGCAAGCTCGAGAAAGCGCAAGAGCTTGGCGTAGCGATTCTGGATGAGGAAGGCCTACGCACCTTACTAAAAGAAAACGCCGCCTGATTGTTCGTCAGACGGCGTGATCGGTTCGCGGGTTACACCAAGTATATGGTGCGACCCCACCCAGTCTTATTGAACTTTGGCTTTGCTACGTAAGTCAGCCTGATAAGCAGCGAGCGTTTGTTCGCGCATCATTTGTTCAAGTTCTTTGCGGACTTGCTCAAGCGGAGGGAACGCGACAGGGCGCTTATCCAAGACCTCGATCACGTGCCAGCCAAATTGCGACTGCACAGGTTTTTCAGAGAGCTGACCTTTGAGTGTGGCAGCCACTGCTTTCGCGAAGGGCTCAACGTAGTTCGAATCAGCCGCCCAACCTAGGTTTCCACCTTTCTCGGCGCTGCCGGTGTCTTTCGATGACTTAGCGAGCTCTTCAAATTTGGCTGACTTCGCTTTGAGTTTGGCCTGCATGTCATTCGCAGTCTTTTCGTCTTCGACCAGGATGTGACGTACTTCGTATTCAAACTTACCGTCTTCCGCTGTTTTCAGCTTGTCGTATTCGGCTTGAATCTTAGCGTCGGTGATGGGATTCTTTTTGAGGTAGTCAGCCATCAACGCGCGCACCAGGATGCCTTGACGCGCCAACTCAAGCTCGACGGTGATCGTCGGGTCTTTCAATAACCCAGCGGCTTCAGCAGCTTGGACCATCACCTGACGGTTGATGAGCTCTTCTTTGACTTGTTCGCGTAGCTGGGGAGAGTCTGTAGCGCCTTGCGTGCCGAGCAGTTTGACGAATTCGTCGACATTGGCTTTGGTGATGGGCTTGCCATTCACGGTGGCGACGTTTTGAGCATAAATAGGTGCTGCCAAGGCCAGAGCGGCAGCAAACATAACGATACGTTTCATGTATTTCCTTTGGAGGGCGCCCGTGTCGATAGTACGAGAGCGTGAATCGGGTGGGGGATTAAATCGCGCACGAGATCATACACTAGCCGATGTTGTGCAAGCATCGGCTTGTTGGCAAAACATTCCGCCACGATGGTGGCACTGAAATGGCTGGCGCCCCCTTTACTGCCGGCATGACCAGCGTGAAGATGGGAATCGTCTTGGATGTCCAGTTCAAGCGCATGCAGAGCGCCCAGGCGATCGCGAAGTAGGGTGAGGTGGGGATTGATCATATTTTCGGGTCATTCGCGGCAGGAGAGCCTTTTTGGAC
>CAMBPA010000039.1 GCA_945869355.1 Bordetella parapertussis | reverse complement strand
TGACGGTGGCCTTGATGCTTTTGGTAATGCTTGCGACGACGTATCTTGAAAATCGTGACCTTATCATGGCGTCCTTGCGCAAGAACCGTTGCCTTGACCAGAGCGCCAGCCACAAGCGGAGTGCCAATCTTTAATTGGTCACCTTCGCCTACGGACAACACCTGGTCTAGCGTAATCTCTTGCCCAATGTCTGCCGGTATCTGTGCTATTTTAAGTTTTTCGCCAGTAGCAATGCGATACTGCTTGCCACCAGTTTTTACGACCGCGTACATGGGTTAACCTCTTGTTTTAGTGCAAATGGAATCCCGGCAAAACGCCGAGCCAGACATAATAGCGTCTAACCACTTGAAAGTCAAAAGAAAGTTCTGTGTATAAGCTCTCAAATCTGCTGGCCCTCGTGGCTAAAGACATGGCTGAAGTCGATGCTGTGATCCGCACTCGCCTCAATTCCGAGGTTGTGCTGATTCGCACGATTGCCGATTACATCATTGGGGCGGGCGGCAAACGTATGCGCCCGGCCCTGGTTTTGCTGGTGGCTCAGGCCCTAGGGTACCGGGGAAACCACCAGCATCTGATGGCGGCGGTGGTCGAATTTATCCACACGGCGACTCTGTTGCACGACGATGTCGTCGACGAATCGGCCCTGAGACGGGGTCGCAGCACCGCCAATGCGGTGTTTGGGAATGCTGCGAGTGTCTTAGTGGGGGATTATCTGTATTCCCGCGCTTTTGAGATGATGGTCGACATCGATGACATGCGGATTATGCAGATTATGTCGGGCGCCACGACGGTGATCGCCGAAGGCGAGGTGCTCCAGCTGATGAATGTCCATGACCCGGACGTCTCTGAAGCACGTTATTTGCAGGTCGTGCGGTTTAAAACCGCCAAACTATTCGAGGCTGCTGCCGAAGCGGGTGCGGTGCTCGCCGGTACGGCCCCTGCCCAACGCGAAGCGGCTGCCGCTTACGGCCGGCATATTGGGACGGCTTTCCAGCTAGTCGACGATGTGCTTGATTACAGTGGTGACGTGGGGGCGTTAGGTAAAAACGTGGGCGATGACCTACGAGAAGGCAAGCCCACTTTGCCTTTGATTCGTGTTATGGAAGTTGGTACTCACTCTCAGATAGAGCTGGTAAGACAGGCTATTGAGCAAGGCGAGGCAGATTTTGATGCGGTTGCTCAAGCGATCCATGATACCGGTGCACTCGAGCACGCTCAGCGCTGCGCGGTCGCTGAGGCTGACATGGCCCGTCAGGCCTTGAATGCCTTCCCTGACTCCGAGGCTAAATCTGCCTTGCTGTCTTTTTGTACGTTTGCGACAGAGCGGGATCGTTAAAACAGCGTCCTGATGGCAGCCTTGTCGAAGGCTGAGCGCTCAGCGCGTGACGGCTACTGCATGTACCGAGCGATGTAGAACGTGGCTGCCATGAGGCTTGGCAAAAGCGTGACCAGCAAGCCCGACACCCATTTGACGATCAGCCATGTTTGGTTCGTGAGCTCTTTGTGAAGCGTGCTTTCAACGCTTTGAATGGCGCTACGCATCCGCCCTTCAAGACACGCGAGGTCCTCGCGTGTGGCTAAGGTGGGAATGATTGCTTCGATGCGTGCGATTCGTGTTTGCATAAAGCAAATTTTAACGAGGGCTGCACGGTAAAAGCAATGCGTAGCCGGCGTAAAAATTGTTAAAAGTTGTTAGCGTGCGTTAACAATTCATCGGTTGGTATTCATTGCTCCGGGAGCTCCGACCTGTTGACACATGGCCATCATTTCCCGAATCATTCCAAAATTTTGTGTTTTCATTGCGTCGGTCATTGTTCTCAATGCAAAGTCTTGCATCGGTTTATATGCTTTCGACGAGGCGTACTGTGCGTCGAGCTGGGTGATGACTCTGACGCTATGGTCTCTGTCGTTGCGAGCGCCCGTCGAGTTGGCGATCATCGCGTAGCCTGAATGATAGCCAGCGCAAATTCCAGCCTTTTCTGCGGGCGAGAACTCTTTTGTGCCTGTGTTATTGGTTTGCGGCTGGGGGCGGGTCGGTGGAGACGTCTGCGGTGCTGGCGTTGCAGCTTGGCTTGCTGCCGCAGCTTGCGAGGAGCCACCCACCCGTTCCATCACCCATTTGACATTTTTTTCGCCGTGAAAATGAAGCTTGCCATTAATCAATTGGGCTTCGACATTATAAAATTTGCCGTCGGTATAGACCTGTTTGCCAGAGAAACTGGTGTGCGATGAAGGGGCGAGCTCGATGATCTGTTGGCCCACTTTAAAGTTGGGGCTGTTCGTGCTCGTTGCGACGCCTACGCCGTTCTTCATCACGTAGCCATACTTCCATTGTGCGCTATACCAATTACCATCAAGCTCTGATATCAAGTCACCTGCATCAAGGTGTTTGTAGTCTTCCGGAGTCCCACAACCGGGATGTGCCCCTGAAACGACGGGATAATCGCAAATCTGCACGATGCGCACCTTGTAGGCGTTGACCAAGCATTGCCGATCCTGGCAACGATTGCGCGATGTTAGCCATTGGAGCTGCGTTGATCTCAAGTTTTCTTGTGCGCCACTCCCAATATTGGCGGCCATCATCCTCTTGTAGTTGGAGCCGAGCACGTCGTCTAGCCCGTTTAAATATCCATCGGTACATATCTGCCTCTCGATAGCAGTACCCGCCTTCGTACAGTCAAAGCTAGCCGCATACACGTAACTAGTCAGTGAAAAAAATGCGACTAAAGCTAGCGCGGAATGATGGACATACTTCTTGAACGTTGACATGAGCGTCTCGCGGAGTGGATGAATGTCAAAATGGTAATCGGTTTCTTTGAGCTTGTGCGACTAATGAGCGAGAATAAAAAGCGTGACTTAAAAACTGATCATGTAGCGCAACGCAAGCACGCGACTCTGTATAAAACCGTTGGTGGTTTCCATGTCTCGGCCATATTGCAAGGAGAATCTGCCGGCATCGGTATAGGCGAGCAGACTCAGCAGAAATCGTTGCGTCTTGATTTCATTATTTTGATAGGCACCGTTCGTTGTGGTGCCGCCGCCGTTGACATAAAAATAACTCGCGCCGGCGGTAAAGGTTTGGTTAATTTTATAGACGGGCCCTAACTGTAGTGTTGTAAGAGGTTTTTGGTTAAGTGTGACGTTTGTCGTTGCCGCACACGCGGCCACACAGCGGTTGTTTGCCCCAAACCATTGTGTATCGACCGCGATCATTCCGTCTAAATCGCCCACGATCGGCGTTTGAAAGGCCAATTGCAGATTAAGACGGTAGCGGTTTTCTCCTGGATTAAGCACTCGATCGTTCGCGTAACTGCCAGTCGGCAACGTTAAGTAACCCAACATACCAAAATAGGTTCTAGTATTTCCGTTTGCATAGGGCCATATCGCCGTCGCCATGGAGATGTCAGCGACTCCGCTCGTGCGCGCTAGGCTTGAGAGCGACCCGCCGGGTTGCGGAGTGATGTAGGGCAACTGAACGAATGAGACCGCAGGCAAACCGAATAACGAATAGCTTCGGGCTAAACGTAGGATGGCGATATCGTTATTAATAGCGGGGTCTTGTAATGCGGGTGTCGAGACGGCAACGCCGTTTCTATAGAAAGTTTTATTCTCCGTGCCGATGTAGGAAATCATTGCAACGGTTTTATCTGGCGGAGGTGCAACAGCATCGTTGGGCTGAAGATCAATCGCACGAGCCACCGCAGGGAGCAGCAGTAGGCAGAAGACGACTGCGTGAAGCATCGGATCTATCCTATCGTAACCATTGTAAAGCACCTCACGATAGAGTGCTTTATATTCCGATTTCTCAGTGTACCCCAATCAGCTCATAATTTAATCTGGGGGGCGTAGATCAGCGGGTTATCGGTTCAGGAAGCCTTGAAAAAATGTTGCAGTGTTTATTGCAAGCGTCTCGTAGTGGTAGCCGCCTTCCTGAATGACAACGGTGGGGAGAGTCAGCCCGGCAATTTCTTTGCCGAGTTTACCGAAGCCTTCTGTCGTGACAGCGACTTTGGATTGGGGATCATCTTTGTACACATCAAAGCCGAGCGAAAATACCAGGGCGTCGGGTTTGAATGTGCGTAAAGCATTCAATGCACGAGTAACGTTTTCGAAAAATACTTTTTCAGACGATCCGTGTGGCATAGGGAGGTTGAGGTTGAAACCTTCACCCTTCATCGTGCCGCGCTCGTCATCAAAGCCAGCCGTCGCGGGATAAAAATTAGTAGGATCCCCGTGCACAGAGATATAAAACACATCTTCGCGTCCGTAAAAAATCTCTTGAACGCCTTGGCCGTGATGCATATCGGTGTCCAGGATCACAACGCGCTGGTACTTGCTGCGTAAGAGCTCCGCAGCAATCGCGGCATTGTTGAGGTAGCAAAATCCGCCTGCGGCATCCTTGCGGGTATGGTGTCCTGGCGGACGGCATAGCGCATAGGCACTCGGGTCACCTGCAAGCACCGCGTTTGTGGCGGCGATCGCCGACTGAGCGCCCCAGTAAGAAGATGTCCAGGTATGTGCACCCACGGGTGCGCTGCCGTCGGCTAAATAGCGGCCCGCCTCGCCCAGAATCCCACGTAGCGCATTCGGTTCGCGCACAAAAACATTGGGGATGACTTCGTTGCCCCAGTCTTGCCCGACCTCCTTCCATCTTTGATGCGCGGTTTGTAGAAAGTGCAAATATTTTGGATCATGCACGGCAAGCAGCGGTGCCATGCCCGCATCCCTTGGCTCCGTCACTGGCAGGTTCAGCTGTGCTAAGCCCTTCAATATTTGCGTGGAGCGTTGCGGCACTTCTTGGGGTTCTCGCATCTGCCCCCTCGAAAAATAAGTCGTAGGGTGATGCAGCTGCTGATTGGGGTGAAAGAAAGATTTCATCAAAGGACCTTACCTGTCTTTTTTGATCATCATACCTACCAACTTCGGAGGTGTCGATTCAGTCTGAAGATATCGTGCGTGCTATTCCAAGACCGAGGGGCTGCTACTGAGCGGCCGTTAACTCCACGCCTTTAATCATCAAGCGGTACAGAAAGCGTTTCTGTTCAGGATCATAATCAGCGTTTGCCTGATGCATCACTGCCTGGTTATCCCAAATGACCAGGTCACCCGCCCGCCACTGATGGCGATACTCGTAGCGTGCGTGCGTCGCATGCTGGTATAGATCTTCGATCAAGGCGTAAGCCTCGTCAGCGGGCATGCCGTCAATGCCTTCCATCCGGCCTGTGTTTAGATATAGAGCGGGTCGGTCGCTCCCCGGATGGCGAATCACGAGAGGTTGTAGTGCTGTAGGAATTTTCGCGAGATCCTCGGCACTTAGCTTAGTGAGCTCGCGCGGGCTGCGGCTGCTCTGATGCACATGTAGTGACCGCAGATCCTTAATCGTTTCTTTCAGCTGCGCAGACAAGTCGTCATAGGCTTGTCTGACATCGACGAATTGCGTATCGCCACCCGTTGGAGGGATCTGTAGCGCATGCAGCGTTGTCGCTTTTGGCGGGCAACGGTCATTAGAGTGGTCCGTGTGGTAGTTCTCTCCGCGCACTTGAAGCTTCCCATTCTTTCTAGGCAGATCGTCTGTTGAATTGCACCCGACCATTGGATAGTCTGGGAGGACATATTTTTTTAGCTGTTGATCCATCAGTTCGCCAAAGATTTCGGCCGCAGCCATAAACTGAGGCGGCGTCAATTTTTGTTTACGAAATATCAACACCGCATATTGTGCGAGTGCTGAATTAAGCTGTCGCTTAATGGCTGCCGTCGTAGGTTGACTCAGATCGATGCCGGATATTTCAGCACTAAACTCTTTCCGGATCGGTTCAATGATCAATGTCATAGAGGTCTCAACGAGCGAAAGTTATTGTGCTGTGATGCCAGTTTGTTTTGCGACCGTCGCCCAACGAAGGAGGCCGTCATGGACTAGTTTTCTGAAGTCCGCTACGGTCATCGGCTTTGGCGTGCCACCATCCGCAGCAAGAAACTCTATGACGTCTTTGGAAGCCAATGCCTTATTCACCGCGCTATTAATGAGCTGCTGTATGGCAGGATCAACATTAGCCGGGCCGAGCAAGCCCCACCATTGTTGAATGTCATAGTCCTTGATGCCCGCTTCTTGAAACGTTGGCATGTCAGGCGCTGCGGCGGAGCGCTGAGAACTTGTGACGGCGACACCGCGCAAGGTGCCATTTCGGATTTGCGGAAGCACCTGCGTCATGCTGCCAATTGAAAATTCAATATGTCCGCCCATCGTATCGGTCATCGCAGGGCTGCCACCCTTGTATTGTACGGCGCTCATGTTATTGCCTAGTGCTTGGCTGAGCATGACGCCTGCGAAATGCTGGATACTGCCGACCCCAGTCGCGCCGTAGTTCAAGTTCGGTGTCGTTCTTAAGTAATCGAAATATTCTTTTGCATCTTTGCCTGGTGACTTGGGTTTCGCGGCAAGCGCGAGGGGAACTTCGCCAATCATGGCGATCGGTGTGAAGTCTTTCACAGGATCAAACGGCAAGTTATTGACCACTGCAGGTGCCATCGTAAAAGTTGAAGAGGCAACTAGAAGGGTGTAGCCATCATTGCGTTGCTTGGCGACATAGGCGGCGCCGATTGCCGTACCGGCGCCCGGCTTGTTTTCAATGATGACCGGTTGGCCCCACTGTGCAGTGAGTTGTTTGGCGAGCTGGCGCGCAACGATGTCATTGGACCCACCTGGGGCGAAGGGCACGACCAATGTGACGGGTTTTTCAGGGTAGGCCGCCCAGGCATGAGGGAGGATAAAAAAACTTAGAAAGCATAAGAGCTTGGCTAGCAACGCGACGATGGATTGCATTTGATTATTTCTCTAGGCAGCGGCAACACACAATACTATGATAAGTTAACTTGTGGAATAGGCGGGAGCGTGAAATGAAAGCGGCATGGTACGAAAAAAATGGTGAAGCAAAAGACGTCTTAATGTTGGGCGAGATTCCCACCCCCGAGCCCGGTCCTGGAGAAGTTCGCGTCAAGATACATGTGTCGGGCGTGAATCCGTCTGATGTGAAATCGCGTCGCAATCGGCCCATCAATGATCCCAAAATAATTCCGCATAGCGATGCGGGTGGGGTGGTCGACGCAGTCGGTGCCGGAGTATCTGCCTCGCGGATCGGCGAGCGCGTATGGACTTGGAACGCGCAGTATCAGCGTCCCTTGGGTACTGCGGCGCAATATGTTTGCTTACCCCAGGCACAGGCTGTCAAACTGCCTGATCATGTCAGCTTCGATGGGGCTGCGTGCATGGGGATTCCTGGCTTAACTGCTTATGAGGCCGTGCGACGCTGCGGCGACATCGCAGGCAAGACCGTATTGGTGATTGGAGCGGCCTCCTCAGTCGGGCATTATGCGGTACAGATGGCTGCACTGAGAGGAGCTCGTGTGATTGGCACGGTGAGTTCGGATACAAAAGCTAAACACGCGCGGGCAGGTGGTGCAAGCGAAACGATCTATTACAAAACAGAGAACGTAGCCGAAAGGGTAAAGGCTCTGACGGAAGGTCGAGGTGCTGATGCGATCATTGATATGGATTTTTCGACCACGACAGACTTGGTTCGCGACGGTGCGTTAGCTGCCCGCGGGACGGTGGCCTGTTTTGGCTCTAATAAGGTTGAGCCACCATTCATTCCTTTCCGCCTTTGTCTTACAACAAGCCTAAGCCTGCAGTTCTTTCTCGTGTATGAACTCACGCCAGCGGAGCGTGCAAACGCTGTCATGGGGTTATGTGGTTTGCTGCAGTCAGGCAAGCTTACGCACGCGATAGGTGCGCGCTTTAAGCTCGATGAGATTGTTGCGGCCCACGAGGCCGTTGAGCAAGGTCGGGTAATGGGCAACGCGGTTGTGGACGTAATCTAAGGTTGTTGTCCCGCGCGCAAGAGAAAACGCTCATTTAGATCGTCAAAGTTTTGACAGCCGATCTGAGTGAGTATCGCTTGCAGCTCACGACGCACGATCGCAAAGACTTGGTCCGCACCTTCTTGACCTAGCGCGGCGACAGCGTACAGCGTTGGGCGACCAAAAAAACAGAATTGCGCCCCGAGACACTTTGCAATCACGATGTCTGATCCACGACGCACACCGCTGTCGAGCATGAGCGTCATCTTGTCGCCCACTGCCGCTTTGATCGACGGGAACATGGTGATCGGCGAAGGCGCCACATCGAGTTGCCGGGCACCGTGGTTAGAGACGACGATTCCATCGAGGCCGAGCTCCGCAGCCTTGAGCGCATCGTCGGCGTGTAGTAATCCCTTGATGATGAGCGGTCCAGACCACTGTTCGCGAATGCGCGCGACGGTATCCCAGTTGGTCATCGGCGCGGGCGTCAGCGTCCCGTATAAGTCAGCCACCTCATCGGCTGAAGCGCCCTCTGGTGCATAGGGCTGCCAATTCCTCATCATAGGCATACCACCGGCTTTGAGGTACTCAAGGACCCAGCTTGGCTTGGTCATTGCATCTAGCATGATGGCGGGTGTCATTCGGAACGGTCTAGTAAAGCCGTTACGCTTGTTGCGCTCCCGATTTGAATTGACAGGTACGTCCACCGTAATCACCAGTACACCTAGGCCTGCATTTTTTGCACGTTGAACCAGATCGTGATTGATACGCTCATCACTAGTGGCATACATCTGAAACCAAACGTTGTCTGGTGCGAGTTTGGCGGCATCTTCCAGTCTGAAGTTACTTGCGCTCGACAGCAAAAACGGCACGTTGGCTTTTTTTGCGGCGGCCGCAAGCATGGCATCTGCGCCTGTGCGAAACAGCCCCGCCATACCCGTTGGGGAAATGCCAATTGGGCTTGCATACTCACGCCCGAACAGGCTTGTTGTCTGATTGATTTTGGTGATGTCCGCTAAATATCTTGGGATCAACTGATAGTCCTGAAAAGCATTTCGATTGCGCACGAGACCCGTCTCGCCGTCGGCACCGCCATCGATGAAATCGAAGGCGAT
>CAMBPA010000038.1 GCA_945869355.1 Bordetella parapertussis | reverse complement strand
TTATTTTTGAACTCGACAAAGGACGGACCCCACATGAGTAGTCAGCATCTCATCACCCCGAAAGCCTTGCAGACGTTGCTGGCCAGCGACCCCGCATCTGTACTCGTTTGTGATTGTCGCTATGACCTAGTGGATGCCGAGCTAGGACGCAGAGCCTATGAGGCCTCACACATTCCAGGCGCGGTGTTTGTGGATCTGGGCCGTATGCTCAGCGGTGAGAAAAACGGCTCGAATGGTCGGCATCCGTTGCCCGAGCAGCGCGTCTTTGCTGAACAGCTTGCTGGGCTTGGTGTCAATGCCGATACGCTGATTGTGGCCTACGATGCCCCCGGTGGTTCGTATGCCGCACGCTTGTGGTGGTTGGCACGCTGGGTGGGCCATGCAAAGGTTGTTGTGCTAGATGGCACGATCGATGCATGGACCAAGGCCGGCTTTGAGCTAACCCCTACAAAATCCGCCGCGCGTTTACGTGGAAACTTTAAGCAAGGTAGCGCACTCACTAAAGCCGTTGATCTGGCCAATATGCGTGCTGGATTGGGGCGCCGTGATCGGCTGATTATTGATGGTCGGCCAGGCGATCGATTCCAGGGGTTGAACGAAACACTTGATGCGAAGGCGGGGCATATTCCAGGATCCTTGAGTCGTCCGTCGAAGGATAATTTAGACGCAGACTGGAAGCTCAAGTCTCCCGAGGTACTGCGTGCAGAGTTTGCACGCTTGATCGGTGATCGCGCGCCCTCAGAGGTTGTCGCAAGTTGCGGCTCGGGTGTGTCGGCTTGTCATCTTTTACTGGCCATGGAGCTTGCGGGGTTAAATGGTGCGGCGCTCTACGGTGGCTCTTGGAGTGAATGGAGCTCGCAACCGGATGCACAAATAGAATTAGGTGCAGCCAAGGCATAGTATTGCGTAGCGGGCGTCATGTTAAGAAAACATACGCCTTAATTATTTACACAGAAAGGGAAAATAATGTCTGACTTGAAGGTTGCTGTGGTTACTGGAGCAGGCTCCGGAATTGGTCGCGCAGTGTCACACGCACTCGCTGCGGCAGGTTATGAGGTCTTGCTTGCTGGACGTCGCGTCGATGCCCTAGAGGAAACGCGCAGTCTGGGTGGTGCACACAGCGCACGCCTACATCCAGTCGTGACTGATGTCAGCGATGAAGCGTCCGTGAAGGCGCTGTTTGCTGTAGTCACTAAACGCTTTGGTCGCCTAGATGTATTGTTTAATAATGCGGGGCGTGGTGGTCCACCTGTTCCCATCGAGGATTTGCCAGTCGACATCTGGAAAGATATCGTCAATATTAATTTGACCGGCATGTTTCTGTGCGCGCAGGCGGCTATTCGAATCATGAAAGATCAAAAGCCGCAGGGTGGCCGTATCATCAACAATGGCTCAATTTCTGCCCATGCGCCACGACCATTTTCGATCGGCTACACCTCAACCAAACATGCAGTGACCGGTTTGACTAAGTCTATCTCGCTCGATACCCGTCACTACAACATCGCTTGTACACAAATCGATATTGGTAACGCGGCGACGCCGATGACCGAACGTATGACTAAAGGTGTGCCACAACCTGATGGATCAACGCGTGTCGAGCCGCGCATGGATGTCAATCATGTTGCGCAAATGGTGTCTCAGATTGTTAGTTATCCACTCGAGACAAACGTGCAGTTTGTCACGATTATGGCGACGACGATGCCCTTCGTGGGACGTGGCTAACGACCTGAGTCTCTGACGCCACGGTTGGGCGGCTATTCGATATTCATTGCCTGTTCGCGCATTTGCTCGATCAGTAATTTTAAATCGATAGCCGCTTGCGTCATCTCCATACTTCCCGCTTTAGATCCAAGCGTGTTGGCTTCACGGTTCATTTCTTGAAACAAGAAGTCAAGTCGTTTTCCTACACTTCCCGAAGCGTTGGTTTTTTTGGAAGCGGTGTTGTCGTGCTTTCCTAATAGAAATTCTAATTCGGTCAGGTGAGAGCTGAGTCGAGCAAGTTCTTCCGCTACATCAATGCGAATCGCAAAGAGGCTCGACTCGCTGGCAATGCGTTCAGTGAGCTCTGCGCCGGTAATATGGGCGAGGCCTTCAGGAAAAGCCGACTGTAGCGTTTCCTTAAGTTTTGTAGACAACCGGTTGCGATGTGCGAGCAGCAGCGCGGGCATGTGTTGTTGAACGGTGTGTAGAACCTCGTGCACCTGTTTAGCGGTGGCGAGCATGACCTCAGCCAATCGTTGACCTTCTCGCTGGCGTCCCTCTATCAGTCGTGTGAGCGCTGGTTCGAGCGCGTCAAGGCACAGTTTTGCCCAGCGTTCGGGTTCGACAGATTCTTGAGGCGTGGCAGACCAGTCAAGTAACTCAGTGAGCGTGGGTGAGGCAGTCTCTGGGAGTGCCTGACGTGCGAGTGCAAGTTGTTCTGCCACGCGGTTCAGCAAAGTGGGTGTCAAGTTGCTTTTTTGCTCACCCACGGCGCGCGCAAAACTTGCGCGAACCTCAATTTTTCCACGCGCAAGAACGCTCGTGATGCGCTCGCGCAGGGCGTGTTCGGCCAGCCGTAATTCGTCAGGCATCCTAAACTGCACGTCTAAATACCGACTGTTCACGGTTTTGAGTTCGAGCGTGACAGCTCCGAACAGTTGTTCCGCTTTCGCATTACCAAATCCTGTCATGCTTTTAATCATGTTTGCTCTCTATACCGATTGCGGCACCATTCGGGTTTCGGGGGTCCGACGCACCAAAAAATCGTCCCCGCGTGTGCTGTACAGTCTGCGCACGTCCCATGGCTGGCATGATTCTGACGTCATGCCCCATTTGTTTCAAGAGCGAGATCGTATCGGGACTGATGCCACGCTCGATTCTTAGGTAGTCTGGCATCCACTGATGGTGGGTGCGGGGTGTAGAAATCGCCTGAGCGATATTCATATTGAAGTCGATGATATTCACAAGGTTTTGTAATACCGTCGTGATGATGCGAGAGCCTCCAGTCGAACCGGTTGCGAGCCATGCTTTTCCGTCTTTGAGCACGATCACAGGCGTCATCGAACTCAGTGGCCGCTTGCCGGCCTCCACGGCATTCGCGTCACCGCCAAGAAGTCCGAAAGAGTTGGGCACACCAGGCTTGGCGACGAAGTCATCCATCTCGTTATTTAAAAGCACGCCGGTGCCGCGCGCCACAATACCTGAGCCAAAGTTCAGGTTGAGTGTATAGGTACAGCTCACGACATTGCCTGCACGATCAATGACAGAGAAGTGCGTCGTCTGATCACTTTCAAATGGAAGAGGTTGACCAGGACGCACAGACTTACTTGGAGTCGCGCGCTCGACATTGATACCCGCAGCGAGTTGATCGGCATACCGCTTAGCGCTCAGGCCACGTTGCGGCACCTTAACGAAATCCGGGTCTCCCAGGAACTCCGAGCGATCGGCATAAGCCAGTCTGGCACTCTCTGCGAGCACGTGAATGGTGCGCGCACTATTCGCACCGAACTCGGCGAGTGGATAGCGCTCGAGTAGGTTCAGCATTTGAATCAAGTGCACACCGCCCGAGCTCGGGGCGGGCATCGAAAGTATCTGATGGCCTCGGTATGTGCCTTGAATCGGTTGCCGCACGGCGACACGGTAATGAACTAAGTCTTCTAACGTCATGGGTGAAGACGCACCCGCACTGGCGAGTTCTGCCACAATTTGCTGGGCAATGGGGCCAGTGTAAAAACCGTTTGCACCTGCTTGCGCAATGAGTCGTAAGGTGTTTGCGAGGTCTTTTTGGATCAGGCGATCCCCGCGTGCATAGGTTTCTAGGACGTCGTGCGGACAGTGTTGCAGGACGCAATCAGGCGCACCCGCCTTGCGCTTAAAGAATATCTCGCGTGTCCCTTCCCAGCGAATCAGCTGAGCGCGGTGAGATTTAAATTGCTCTTCAAGCACCGCACTGACGATAAAGCCGTTTTCGGCTAACCCGATGGCGGGTGCGACAAGCTGTGACAACGGCAGACTACCGTAGTCGCGGGCAGCTTGAACGAGTCCCGCCACAGAGCCGGGTACTCCCACCGCATAGGGTGTACGTGTCGATTTTCCTGGGATGACTTGCCCGTTGACGTCCAGAAACAGGCTTGGGTGGGCGCTTGCGGGCGCGACTTCACGAAAATCTAAGGCTACCGTGCTGCCTTTGGCCGCATCGCGCACGAGCATAAACCCGCCGCCTCCAAGATTGCCAGCGTTCGGTAAAACGACCGCGAGGGCAAATCCCATCGCGACCGCAGCATCCGTTGCATTACCACCCTGTTGTAGTATCCGCGCGCCGACTTCGCTTGCTAGCCGGTGCTCGCTCGCCACCATCCCCCCGGTCGATACGGTGGGATGAAATATTTCAAAGGATCCGTCGTAGCTTAGGGCAGCCGCATTGTCAGCCGCTGGAGTCGTGGCAGGCAGTGTGACAGCGGTGGCGGTGCCCGGCGTCGTAACGACGGCAGGTACGCTCTGCGCCCAAACAGGCCTGTGACACGAGATCGCAAGGCTCAGACAGACTCCGCCGAGCAGGACACCACGCGCTGCGCTGCGTATACTGTGACGCTGTAAACCTACGGGTTGGCTGTTTTGAATCATGGTCGACCCACTACCTTAAATTTTGTGAGAGCACATCTTGTCAACTACCCATACAAACCAAGCTAGCTCTGCACCACCACGGCCCTCTGGTCGCGCTGCCAATGAGCTACGCAGCGTTTCCATACAGCGCGGTTTTACCTGCTACGCCGAGGGATCGGTCTTGATTGCGATGGGGAACACCCAAGTGTTGTGTACCGCAAGCGTACTCGAAAAAGTGCCTCCCTTTTTAAAAGGAAAGGGTCAGGGTTGGGTGACTGCTGAGTATGGAATGTTGCCGCGTTCGACCCATACACGTTCTGATCGCGAGGCGGCCAAGGGCAAGCAGTCTGGTCGCACTCAGGAAATTCAGCGCTTGATTGGCCGAAGCTTGCGGGCCGTGATGGATATGACGGCTCTCGGCGAGCGCACGATTCAAATCGATTGCGATGTGTTGCAAGCCGATGGCGGCACGCGATGTGCCAGTATTACAGGGGCGTGGGTTGCGGTGGCTGATGCAGTGGACGGGCTCATCAAGCAGGGGTTGCTCAGCAAGAACCCCTTGATCGATTCGGTTGCTGCCGTGTCGGTGGGGATGGTTGACGGGCAGGCCGTACTTGATCTCGATTATCCCGAGGATTCTGGCTGTGATGCAGATATGAACATTGTGATGACCGGATCGGGTCGTTATGTTGAAGTACAAGGCACGGCCGAGGGACATACGTTTGATCGCGCTGAGCTCAACCAGCTGTTGGCGCTGGCTGAAGAGGGCATTGCAGACTTGGCGCAGAAGCAACAATCCACCCGAAAAGGCTGATTGTTGTCAGGCAAGGCTCGCGCTAACGTGCGGGCCGCTAAATCGTTCGGCCACCATCGACAGGTAACTCTAGGCCCGTCAAGAAGGAAGCCTCGTCTGAGGCCAAGAACACCGCTGCGTTGGCGATGTCGCGTGGCACACTCAGTCTGCCCATGGGTATGGTCGCAATGAATTTTGCTCGGTTCTCCGGCGTGTCGGGGATGCCCATAAAATCACCCAACATGCCGGTGTCACCCATGACGGGGCAAATCACATTAACGCGAATATTGTCGCCTGCGAGCTCAACGGCTAGTGATTTTGACAAAAGATTCGCTGCGCCTTTTGAAGCGTTGTACCAAGTCAGACCTGGGCGTGGCCGCATCCCGGCGGTAGAGCCAACATTGATGATGCAGCCAGACTTTTTGGCACGCATCATTGGCACGACCGCATTGATCATATGATAAATCGCTTTGACGTTTACATCGAAGCAACGGTCGTATGCTGCTTCATCCACATTGAGAAAAGGCTGGTTCTTGTGGGTGTAGCCTGCATTATTCACGACAATATCGACCGAGCCAAACTTCTGCAGCGCAGTGTGCACAGCAAAATCAATGTCCGCGCGCTTGCTGACATCGCATTTCACCGCAATCGCTGACGCGCCAATTTCTGCTGCAACCTTTTGGGCACCCGCTTCATTCAAATCTGCGATGACGACTTTCGCGCCTTCGCGAACGTAAAAACGCGCGATCTCTGCACCAAAACCGCTAGCGGCGCCTGTGACGATGGCTACTTTATTTTGTAAACGCATTTTTCTTGTCTCCGCTTATTCGACTTAATCGGACAACACGCGGCCGAGTGGGGGTTGCTTGCTAATAGACCAAACGGTCTGGATTAATTTTTTTACTTGCGCTTCCGTGGCGTTCCCCTCGTAGGTCCCGAGTCGCAAGGCTTTGTCTTCGATCTCTGGACGCGACAAGGTGTTGCCCGGGTCACCCTTAGGCTCGTCTACGCGTCCTGCCAAGTTTCGGCCATCCTTTGTTGTGACAGTGACCTTACCAATCCAACGTTGTGGATAAGCGGTGTCGACTTCTTCGTCTAACTCCATCGTGACCTTGTCACGGAAGGCGGTCACTTGCCTATCCTTGAGTGCTTGATCAAAGCCTGCGAGGTCAGCTGAGTTGCGCAAGGCGATGAGCGCCAAGACGGTACCCATCGAAAACTTTGATTGATGAACCGTCTGCGGGTCGACGACGGGTCCCAGTACATCGATCGCGCCTTGATGCACATGGGTGATGACACGACTGATGTCAGCTGCTTTCAAACCATGCGTCTTCATTGCGTGCTGCAGCGCGTCTGCAGCGGGATGCGTGTGACGGCACGATGCGTGGAATTTGAAGGAGGTCTCTGGCAATGCCCAGCGGGTGCCTAGACGGTCTGTCAGTTTGGCAGGATCCGCGTCTGTTGACATGCCGGCAGCCATGCCCTGTACACCCTCCAGAATGCGACGTGCTCCTGTGAAGCCTTCCTTGGCCAAGTAGGCTGAACTCAGGCCGGTAGAGGCCGCGTGGGCGGTATGCAATTGCTTGGAGTCCGCGGCATCGCGCAAAAACTCCCAGAGGCCGGACGCCTGTGTGCCTGCGGAGCCAATGGCATTGAGCATTTGCTCAGGATTGAGCTTGAGCAAGCGGCCCACCGTGACTGCGGCAGCGACGGTGCCCGCGGTACCCGTGGTGTGAAAGATCTTGTAGTGGGAACGACCCAGAAATTCGCCCACCCGAATGCCGACTTCGTAGCCAACAACTGAAGCGGTGATGAACTCTTGACCCGACGCACCAATCGCTTGTGCTACGGCAAGCGCTGGCGGAAATACGACAGCGGCAGGGTGGAACACGGAACCATTATGGACGTCATCCTGCTCGACGACGTGCGCAGCCGCTGCGTTCACCATGGCAGCGAAAAAAGGACTCGTCATCCTGCGATTGACGAAGTCTTCTGATTTGCCCTCGGATGGCCCCATGAGCGCCGTGTATGTAGCCATCGCTTTGACTGCTCGTGCAGATGAGCCCGCCAGGATGGAAGCCATCGTATCTAGAAACAAATCTTCGCAGCGCATCCGTACTGATTTTGGAATATCGGTGTATTTCAGTTCGGAGGCAAACTTTGCAAGCGTCGCGCTAGGGTGTAAAACAGCAGCAGGGGCGGGTGAGCGAACGGCAGTCATGAGGTGTCCTTTAGAACGAACGTGGAAGACCAAGTACGTGTTCAGCGACGTACGATAAGATCAGGTTTGTTGAAATCGGCGCGACTTGATACAAACGTGTTTCGCGGAACTTGCGCTCTACATCATATTCGCAGGCGAAGCCGAAGCCGCCGTGGAATTGCAAACAGGCGTTGGCAGCTTCCCAGGAGGCATCGGCGGCGAGCAACTTGGCCATATTTGCTTGCGTGCCGCACGCTTGTTTCGCGTCAAACAGTCGACACGCCTCATAGCGCATTAAGCTTGCAGCTTCAACGTTCACAAAAGCGCGTGCGATCGGAAACTGCACGCCTTGGTTCTGCCCGATCGGACGACCAAAAACAATCCGCTCTTTCACATACTTCGAGACGCGGTCAATGAACCAATAGCCATCGCCGATACACTCAGCCGCAATCAGCGCACGCTCAGCATTCAATCCGTCCAGAATGTATTTAAATCCTTTGCCTTCCTCGCCGATGAGGTTCTCGGCGGGGATTTCAAGGTTTTCAAAAAACAGTTCGTTGGTCTCATGATTGACCATATTTAAAATGGGACGGACGGCCAAGCCGTTACCAATCGCTTGATGGAGATCGACGATAAAAATCGACATGCCCTCTGATTTCTTTGTCACTTGATCAAGTGGCGTGGTGCGTGCCAGCAAAATCATGAGGTCAGAGTGTTGGACCCGTGAGATCCAAACCTTTTGGCCGTTGATCACATAGCGATCGCCTTTTTTGACAGCAGTGGTCTTAATCTTGGTGGTGTCCGTGCCCGTGGTCGGTTCGGTGACCCCCATCGACTGCAAACGTAGCTCACCCGCCGCGATTTTTGGCAGGTAGAGGTTTTTTTGTTCAGTCGACCCATGGCGCAGCAGGGTGCCCATGTTGTAGAGCTGGCCATGGCACGCCCCGGAATTACCCCCAGAGCGGTTAATCTCTTCCATAATGACGGAGGCTTCCGTGAGGCCGAGGCCTGAACCACCGTATTCCTGGGGAATCAGTGCGGCCATCCAGCCGGCCTGAGTCAAGGCATTGACGAACTCTTCAGGGTAGCCGCGTGCTTGGTCTACTTTACGAAAGTACTCGTCGGGGAACTGTTTGCAGAGATCTCGGATGGCGTCACGAATGTCTTGGTATTGGTCTGAATGAGTAGTTTGCATGATTGTCTTATGATGGCGGATATGGCGAAAACGCTACTGTGCCCGAGCGCGGACCGCCTGACTATTGATGTTTGGTTAACCCGGGCTTTCTGAATGCTTAAGCGACTGACTCAATCATGGCAAACCACTTCGATCTGACGGATTTGCAGCTAATCGTCAACATAGGGGACGCCAGCAGCCTGACCCGTGGTGCGGAAAAATCCCATTTATCCCTTCCGGCCGCGAGTAATCGGGTTAAAAACCTTGAAGACCACTTTG
>CAMBPA010000037.1 GCA_945869355.1 Bordetella parapertussis | reverse complement strand
GAACTGCTCGCACCTGTACTAAAAATAATCAATGACAGTGGCGCACAGGCTGTCATTGATCACTTTGGCAACCCCCGCGGACCGGATGCCTCGCAAAGCGAAGGTTTTATGGCGCTGCTTCAGGCGATCGACAAAGGTAATACCTGGGTCAAGCTGTCCGCGCCCTATCGCTTACGGCAAACAACGCCGACTGAGTTGATTCCAGATATATTGCAATACCATCAAGGTGAGCGTGCAGTGTGGGCAACAGACTGGCCTTGGGTCGGGTTTGAGAACAAAGTCACGTACGAGCAATGTATCCATTGGCTGTTTGACTGGGTGAAAGATGAAAAAATGCGGAACGCCATTCTTGTCAACAACCCGCAAAGTTTGTTTGGGTTTCCAAGCAAAGTAATTTGAACGATACGACGTAGCGACGCAGGCAGTTAAAAATCAACAATCGGAGTCACTATCATGACGAAATTTAAGCTTCTCGGTGCTTTGCTAATGCTGGCGGTCACACAAGCATCTGTGGCCAATGATGTCACGACAATTATTATTCCAACCGGACCTGGTGGCGGGACCGACACACTATTTCGGGCTATCGCTCGATACGCAGAGCCGCACTTAAAGTCAACAGTGGTTATTAAAAACGCCGGAGGTGCGGGTGGGTCGATCGGTGTCACGCAGCTGACACGCGCGAAACCTGATGGCCACACGCTAGCTGGGATATGGATGGGGCCAATCACCACAGCACCACACACAATCAAAGTGTCTTACTCGCTCAACGATTACATACCGGTTCTGTACCTTGACAGTGCGCCCTACGTCATGTGCGTACGTCCTGACTTTCCTGCAAAGACAGGAAAAGAGTTTTTAGATGTACTCAAAGCTAACCCAAATAAATACACCTATGGCACCGATGGCGTAGCCGGTCCAGCGCAATTGGCTTCAGAACTCATTTTCCGCGCCTATGGAATCAAAGCACGCGATATTCCATACCGCGGCGCAGGTGAAACGATGCCTGCGTTACTTGGAGGAGTCGTTGATATTTATGTTGGATCTGTGCCACCAGCCGTCGTCATGGAGAAAGCTGGCACAGCAAAATGCTTACTTCTCACTTCCGCCAAAAAATCTGCCTCGCTGCCCAAGGCAACAAGCTTGGAGGAGTTGGGCTTAGCCGATAAAGAGTTACTGCTTTGGCACGGCTTAATTGCACCGCCAGGGACACCGCCCGAAGTCGTTCGTAGAATTCAAGATGCTTTCGAAAAAGCAGTCAATACGCCAGAGATGGAAGAATTTTTCAAAACTGCAGGAGTTGAAAAATCAATTCTCAAAGGTGATGCATTTGCAGAACACATCAAGAAAGAATACGAGAAGCTCGGCAAACTGATTAAAGAACTTGGACTCAAGCAAGACGGTTAATGCAACGCTGCACTAACCTTCTTCGCTCGGCGAACCTCTAGTTAAGCTTGATATTGCCATTCTTAATGACGTTCGCCCACTTTGTCAGCTCAGCAGGCACGCGTGCCTGTGCTGACTCCGTTGTACCGCCTATCGTGATGATGCCAAGCGTCAACAGCTTTTCCTTCACATCAGCCTGCTGCAGGACGGCATTGGTCTCTCGGTTGAGCAAGGCTACGATATCGGCGGGCGTACCGGTGGGTACGAATAGTGTGTAGTTCGTGGCTGTTTCATAGCCAAGCAATCCCGCCTCGGCCATCGTTGGCACATCCGGCAACATAGGCACTCTTGTACGTGTCGCAACAGCCAGTGCGCGAACCTTTCCTGACTTGATATGCGGCAAGTGTGCGGGCATGCTGTCGACTGACATCTGTACGCGCCCCGACATTAAGTCGGGTAAAAACTGTGTGGTACCTTTATACGGTACGTGCACAAGATCGACACCAGCCATCTGCTTAAACATCTCGGCATTGAGGTGCTGTGAGCCTCCCACCCCCGATGAGGCATAGCTCAATTGCCCGGGATTCGCTTTGGCGAACGCGATAAGCTCTTGGAGATTCTTAACCGGCAAGTCGGCATAGACGACCAAGCCCACTGTACCAAAAGCGACTTCGACAACGGGTATGAAATCGCGCTTCATATCAAACCCAAGATTCTTATGCACGTGTGGCGCAATAGCGTAGTCGGTAATGCTCCCCAACATAAGGGTGTAGCCGTCTGGTGGGCTCTTGGCAAGCGCATCCGCGCCGATCGTGGCACCAGCACCGGGGCGATTCTCAACGGCGATGGTTTGTCCGATACGCACCGAGAGGCGCTCGGCTACGAGACGCGCCACGGTGTCCACCCCACCGCCGGGCGGATACGGCGCAATCATCTTTATTGGCTTGTTGGGATAAGACTGCTGCGCGAACGCACGTACTGACGTACCTAGCAGTGGCGTACCAGAAATCACCGCAATAGCAGAGATCAAACGACGACGAATTAATTGAGACATGGAACACGCTCCTTTAGTTTGACTTACCCGTATCCGTCCAAGCGGGGACACGCCCTAGCTGCTCAGCTTCCGACCAAGCGAAGTTGAGCTCTACTTTTATTCCATTAATGGGTTCGCGCATAAAAAGTTGATAGAGGTTTGAATTGTGGGCCTTGCGCTCACTGAACTCGACACCATTGCTGGTCAAACGCTCGACAAACTCAGCCAAGCCATCGCAGTTAAAGCAAATGTGATCGATACGCCCAGAACCCAGCGCACCTGCGGCAGAGTAGTCCACATCCTTTTGGTCGCTCGGCGTTTGCAAATAGGTATTCTGATGTGCAGAGTGCCTAGCCTTGCCGATATGTAAGACATCTTGCTCACCGATATAGAGCCAGTACACCGGGAACCCGAAATCAGGGTGGAATCCATTTGTGAAACCTAGATTTGTACAAAACCAGTCACGCGTGCCCTCGGGATCATGCGTCAGGATGAGTGCGTGTTCTAAAAATCTTAAGCCCATTTTCTTTCCCTATACAAAGCACGTTCATTCAAATGAATACTTACCATTCAATCCCGTTGCGCATCAAGATAGCGTTGCACCATTGGCTTAGATAATGTTTGGCGCTCTCGTTCAATAATATGCGCCGTGACACTTCGCATTGCTCCCATATCGAGATCTGAACTCGATATGATTTGAACACCTCTTTGCGCTAGCTCAGTGAGCAATGCGCTATCTTGTTGCGCTGCAAGGGTACGTTGCTGTTGCGTTGCCATTGCAGCCGCAGCGTCTATCGCATGTTGCTGCTTTGCCGACAGACTATCAAACCATTGTCGATTGCAAACGAGCAAGAGCACACCAAAAAAATGGCCAGTTAGGCTTATATAAGGGTGGTTCTCATAAATCTTGAAGTTGTTGTAATTGGTAAGCGGATTCTCTTGCGCCTGAACTTCACCGGACTTCAGCACCTGCTTCAATTCACTGACATCCGTTGTGACCGCGGTGAACCCAAGTGCATTTAAGGATTCACGATAGATTGCACTGTCCAGTGTGCGAATCTTCAACCCCTGCATATCAGTGGGCGACCGCAAAGGTCGGACCGAGTTAGAAATATGTCTAAAGCCATTATCCCAAAACCCCAATATCTTGAAGCTTGAGTTTTGTCCGAGCTGATCACTTAACCACTGCCCAGCCGAATGATCTAGCGCGGCCAAGGCGGCCTCACGATTTTTCACGGTGAATGGCAAATCAAGCGCGGCTAAGTCACTTGCGTAAGCCGTCAAATAGCCTGATGCCGCATAACAGATTTGCCGAGTACCTAGATTGACGCTTTGGAATAGTTGCCCAGCCGTTTCACCCTGCGCTGTGACGTCAAGTGCTGTGGTGATGGGGCCAAAGAGCTCGCAGGCCTTAAGTGATTGCTCAAGGGAGGTCAACGAAGCACTTAGTATCGACCCACTCCCCTGATAACCGCCTAGGCTAACTGCCGCAAGGTTCGACATCGATCAACCGCCCTTAATATTTGCATCCTTGATGATGGTTTGCCACTTAACGAAATCATGTTGCATGATTTTACTAAGTTGCTCAGGCGATTTGGGCCAAGGATCCAAGCCGGCATTCGACATTTTCTGTTGAATCGCAGGATCAGTGACGACGCTCTGTGTCTGCTTACGAAGCTCGGCTAAGGCAGCAACGGAAATCCCTTTCGGTGCGAACAGAGCAATCCAAGAGGAGTAGTCGTAATCCTTCACGCCTTGCTCAATCAGCGTAGGAATGTCTGGATATTGTGGATGACGTTCGGTGCCGCAATAGCCGATCAAACGAACGCGCTTGTCTGCCAAAAACGGTTTCGCCAAAGACAACGCCATGGGCATGACCTGAACTTCACCTGAAGCGACTGCAAGCGTCGCTTGGCTCGCACCACGATAAGGCACGTGCGTGAGCTTGACCTTTGCATAGGCACTGAACATCTCAGCCGCCAAATGCTGCGGGCTACCAATGCCACCCGAGGCGTAATGAATACGGTCCGGCTCTTTACGCGCGAGCTGCACGAGATCCTGAATATTGTTAATTGCAGAGCTGCTCGGCACCGCAAAGAAGGTCGGAATATTCGCAAGCCCGGCAATGGGCTCAAACTCTGTGAGCGTATTGACCTTAACGTTTTGCGGTTGCAGATGGGGCAAGATCGTCAAGATGCTGTTGTTCAGCGCAGCTAACGTTTGACCATCTGGCTTGGCTCGCGCCATCCGATCCAAGCCAACAATTCCGCCAGCGCCCAGAACGTTCTCAACAACGAAGTTAGTATCCATAGCTGTCGACAGTGCTGCGGTCACATAACGAACCGCAACATCAGATGCGCTTCCCGCTTGAAGGGGAAGCACCACTGTCACCGGATTACCAAAGACATACTTTTGAGCGATGGCCAAGGTAGGCCAAAGAGCCGCCCCGAATGTTGCTGCACCGAATTTTAGAAAAGCTCTTTTTAGCATGGTGCCTCCGGGCGCCTGAAACGGCTAGATAATAAATCCATTCTCGTGCATTCAATTTACTCTGTTTTATAGCGAGCAACAACCACCCATCCTGCACCGCATCGCCATCACTGAGCCAAATGATTTGAGACAACTCACCCTAATCGATCTGCAACTTCAAATCCCCAATCAACCCGCCCCAGACTCGCGCTTCGCTCTCAGCGCGCTTCTGAATATCCGCAGGTGTGCCAGGAATCGGGAAGAGGAACTGGTCATTGAGTTTTTGCGCAATCGGCGGATCCGTTAGGAATTGATTAACCGCTGCAGAGATTTTTTTGGTGATAGCAGCGTCCATTTTTGCTGGGCCAATCAAGGCATACCAACCAGGAAGCGCTGGCATGTTAGGGGCCAGCTCTTTCAGAAGCGGTACCTCTGCCAACTGAGCGGAGCGACTTTCACCGGACTGCGCTAGGGCAATCACCTTGCCCCCTTTGATTTGGCTCAAGCCTGTTGCGGTCGTGACAGTCATCAAGTCAGCCTCACCGGCAACCACAGCCATCAAGGCAGGTCCGGAGCTCTTGTAGGGAATATGGCGGATCTTTATGCCGGATCGCAGGCCAATCATTTCACTATAGAGATGGGTCGAGTTGCCAACGCCGGCACTTGCAAACTTTACGACATCGGGCTCAGCCTTCGCCTTCTTAATCAGATCACTCCACGATTTGATGCCACTGTTCACGCTTGCGACAAGAACAAAGCCTGCATCGGCGACAGGAGAGATGAACGTGAAATCCTTCAAGGGATCAAAAGGCACGTTCTTGTATAAAAATTGGTTGAAACTCACCAAAGAAACGCTGGTAAGCATGAGCGTGTAGCCATCGGGCTGTTCACGCTGCACAAGCTGCGAGGCGATGATGCCATTTGCGCCGGGTTTGTTATCGACGACAACAGATTGCTTCAAAGATTTCGACATATGCTCTGCGAGCATGCGCCCCACTAAGTCAGCACCCGAACCTGGCGCCTGCGGGATCACAAGCTTGATCGGACGCGACGGGTACTCCTGACTATTTGCGAGATTCACAACAGTCGCGGACCACACACACAGAACAGACGCAAACAAACGACGGAATACATTTTGCATTTAAGTCATCCTAACAAGTAAGCAAAGTTTAGTTACTAGGGTAATTTCCATTTACTGCATATAGTATGGGTTATCTAAATATAAAGCGATCAATCATGTCTGACAACGATCTACGCAGCCCCGCCTGGAAAATTACTCCCTCTGAATATCTCGCCAAGCGACCCTCCACCTACACAATCGGAACACCCGATTCAAGGTATCTCATGATGCCCGATGGTGTGCGACTGGCAATCGATGTTTATCTTCCTGAGAGCCCAACGCTCAAGCCTGGGACGCGCTTCCCGACGGTTGCCGTGCTGACACCTTATTACAGACGCTTTAAAGTCACTGGCCCCGGCGCTGAACCCTCACCTAATATTGCAATCTATCGCGATTTCTTTATCCCTCGCGGTTATGCAGTGATCGCGGTCGATGTGCGTGGCACCGGAGCTAGCTTTGGAACACGTGATTGCTTTCGGTCCCCGCGAGAGCGCGAGGACTATCGCGAAATTGCAAATTGGATCGTCGCTCAGCCTTGGTCTAACGGCGCGATCGGCTCCACCGGGATTTCGTACCTAGGTGCTGCCGCGTGCTTTTTAGCCAGTACGGGTCATCCAGCAGTCAAGGCGATTGCACCATTATTTTCTGTGCATGATACGTATGCTGATCATGTCTTTCCAGGTGGCATCAAATGCACAACCGTCACTGAAAATTACGATGATCTGGTTTCGGCCTTAGACCTCGATAGACGCGACCTCTTGCAGCCCTACCCTTACTTCAATGACAAACGCTATGCAGGCCCTCAGCCAGTGGATGAGGATAAGGATGGCGCGCTGTTGGCGCAAGCACTGGTGCAGCATCAAGATAGCTTTCGGATGCGTGACTTAGCACCTGAATTTGCGTTTCGAGAAGAAGCCGCCTCGCACGACCCCAACATGCATAGCGGCTCGTTCAGCCCGTATTGGTATTTGGGCCAAGTTCCTGGTCAAGTCAACATACTTTCGGTATCGGGCTGGTATGACGGCAGTGCGTTTGCCAATGGTTCCATCGCCCGCTTCTTAAGCAACCCCGGTGCAGATAACCGCTTACTGCTTGGCCCATGGGATCACGGCGCGCGCACCAATGGCTCACCATGGCGCGGCGGTGGCTCCAAGCCTGAGTTCCAGATCTTGGCTGAGGTCTTACGCTTTTTTGATGAGCACTTAGCAGGGATGGATACCGGGATCAAAAACGAATTGCCCGTGCACTTTCACACCCTGCACGAAGAAAAATGGCAAGCAGCCGCGACCTGGCCACCACACGCCAAGAGCACACGGCTATTTTTTGCAGACCAGGGCCAACTTCTGCCGAAAGCGCCAAGCGCGGCATCCACCGCGCCCTATCAAGTGAGTTTTTCAACAAACACCGGACAGCACAGTCGCTTTGAACGCCTGGGGGCATTGCCCGTTGAAGACTACTACGACGATTGGAACGCACACGAAAAACGCTTACTTTGTTTCTCGACCGCGCCCACAAACAATGCGCTTGAACTCTCTGGCCATTTAACGGTGCAATTGCGTATGTCTTGCTCAGAGCATGATGCCAGTGTGTTTGTTTATATTTCTGAAGTCGATCAAGCCGGCCGCTCTTGGTATATCACTGAAGGCAGCTTGCGCCTACTGCATCGTGCCGAGGCCAAACCGCCTGCAAGTTACAACGCCAACTGGGTATACCGAAGCTTTCACCGCGAACACGCAAAACATATGCAGCCCGATGTGTTTGCTGACGTGAGATTTTCTTTGCTACCGATTTCTTGGACCTTACAGCCGGGTAGCCGTCTGCGTGTGTCAATCGCTGGCACGGATGCAGAACATTTTGCTCAAGTGCCACATGGTCGCCCGCCCTTGCTGAACTTCGCGCTAGGCGGAGCAAGCGGATGCTTTATTGACGTACCCTATAAAAGCGAGTGAACCTAATGGACATGAAACATATCGTCGAATTTATTGGAGACCTAGGCGACCTACTGGGCGTCTTGATCATCGCGATCGGCACAGTTTGGGGTGGTTGGCGATTTCTAATATCAGTCAAAGATAAAGCCGCGACACAGGGGTACGAAGCCTATCGCTTGCAATTAGTGCGAACGCTTTTGCTTGGACTAGAAGTGTTAGTGGCGGCCGACATTATCCGTACGGTTGCAGTGAGCCCATCACTCAATAGCGTTGCGGTGCTGGCCGCAATCGTTGTGATTAGAACGTTTCTGAGTTGGTCACTGATCTTAGAAATAGAAGGCCGTTGGCCGTGGCAGAAAAAAATCGACTAAACATTGCGCTTTTATAAAACAACGCAATGCCTGTCGACTGGCTTACCACGCAAAGCTTTAAGCTTTAACTAAAAGCGCTGCGCAAGAGTTTGCTGTTTCAGAAGTGAGTTTGATTGCGCCGGGCATTTTTCCCCAGCCGCCCTTCTCGATATAGGCAGAACGTGCCCATTCATCCGTCTTTTTAAGTGCCGCTAAATTCGCCGCAAAGTTTGCATCTTGCTTGAACATTTCAGCGCAAACAGGTGACAGCGCGGCCACAATCGCCTTGTTAGCTTGGGCCTGTCCCAGCGCAGCCGAACCACCTTCAGTGTTCCACCCCGCAAAGCCAAACCCGATCATCGCGATCAGTGCTGCACCACCAACGGCACCCCAAAGGGTCGGTTCGGTGTCTTTAGGAAGTTTCATAGAAAGCCTTTGAGTGTCAAACGGAAAACCGTCCGTGAACGGTGAGACCCACTCTACGCCTTAAGAGAACTAAAAACAGTTTTATTATTGGTTTAGTTGATCTTCGAGGGAATACCCTCCTGTTGAGACAGCTATTCATCATCCGCCGCTCAAGCGCTTGGCGACATGCACCATCGCTAAGGTGTCTTGATAACAGTACTTTGATAAATCCTCATAAATCTGCGCACGCCGATTGGCGGGCGTATCAATAGCAATCATTTCAACATACGCCACTTGCGCCAAGCCACCATTGCCTATTTTTAACGAGGCGTAATCTAACGCTGACACCGTCGGTAAGACAGCTTTGATCGACCAAGATCCCAGCAT
>CAMBPA010000036.1 GCA_945869355.1 Bordetella parapertussis | reverse complement strand
GCCTCTGCAGATTACTGATCTCCACCACATCGTGATCGGCCAGAATAATCGTCCCGACACCCGCGGAGGCAAGATACATCGCAGCGGGCGAGCCTAGGCCTCCGGCACCTACGATCAACACCCGTGCCGCAAGAAGCTTCTCCTGGCCTTCTATGCCCAACTCATCCAACAAGATGTGCCGGGCATATCTCAGCAGCTGTGCGTCGTTCATTTCTTGGCCGAGGAGCCCTCAGCCGCAGCACCTGTCTTCGCACTCTTTGGTGCAGGCACCGCTTTCTGAATCGGCTTGCCGTCAAGGAAGTTCACAGCCTGCTGTAATTGGAAGTCTTCTGGCGACCCAAACTGAAACGTCTTATTCGTATCCGCGAGAGGGGTTTCGTCTTCCTTGGCCTTCGCCTGCTCTTCCGGCGTCTGGCGGTTGCTCAAGTGACGCTGCAAATCAGCTTCGCGCGGCAGCTTGAACAGGTCGCCCTCAGCCGTGTCGGCCACCACGATGTCTGGACTAATACCCGTGGCCTGAATCGAGCGACCATTCGGTGTGAAGTAACGCGATGTTGTGAGCTTGATCGCCGTGCTATCGGAGATGGGCAGAATCACCTGGACAGAGCCCTTGCCAAACGTACGATTACCCATAATGGTGGCGCGCTTGTGATCTTGCAAAGCGCCCGCAACAATTTCCGAGGCTGAGGCAGAGCCGACGTTTACCAACACCACCATCGGCACTGTCTTGGCCCATGCAGGCAAACCACGCAAGTAATCGGATTCGCCGCGTGCGTAGTCAGAGGGGTTAGACAAGTACTTCTGCTTGGCATCTGGCGCACGTCCGTCGGTCGACACCACAAGCGTATTTGGCTTGAGGAAAGCGGCAGACACGCCAATGGCGCCGCTTAACAATCCGCCCGGATCGTTACGCAGATCAAGAATCAAAGCGCGCGGGGCACCTTTTGCACCGAGCTCTATTAAATGCCGCACAAGATCAACACCCGTTTTTTCCTGAAACTGTGCGATTCGTACATACCCAATATTGCCATCCAGCATTTTGCTGCGTACGCTGCGCACGCGAATCGTGTCACGCACAATCTTGATGACGAGTGGCTGCGCCTGACCTTGACGAATAATCGTCAAGCTAATCGGCGTTTTCACGGGGCCGCGCATCATCTTGACCGCATCCGTTAAGGACAGGCCCTTCGTGGAAGTGTCATCGATTTTTGAAATCAAATCTCCGGCACGAATGCCCGCGCGTGCCGCAGGCGTGTCTTCAATCGGCGAGATCACCTTGACCATCCCGTCTTCCGTACCCACCTCAAGCCCCAAGCCACCAAACTCGCCTTGCGTCGAGCTTTGCATTTCTTTAAACGCGTCGGCATCCAAATAAGCGGAGTGCGGGTCGAGATCCGCCAACATCCCGGCAATCGCGCCGCTGATTAATTTTTTATCGTCGACGGCCTCAACATAATTATTTTTGATAGCCGAGAACACACTTGAAAATTGGCGTAGCTCGTCCAGCGGCAAAGGCGAACCGCGCTGTGCGACAGCGCTGATGCCTAGGCTCAACAGCACCCCGGCCACAATGCCGGCAGAAACCAAACCAAAACTACGTAATTTGCGAGTGCCCATGCACATTCCTGAATTCAAGGTCGTTAACGCGGAAAACTAGGCAACAATAAAAATCATCGCGCCAGATAGGCTGTCGGATCGACGGCGGCACCACGGTGTCTGATCTCGAAGTATAGGGCCGAATCCACTTGCCCACCCGTACTTCCCGCCAAGGCAACCGTCTCCCCGGCACGAACCGTATCGCCCACCTGCTTAAGCAAGCTTTGGTTATAGGCATAGACGCTGAGATACTCTCGCCCATGATCCACGATCAAAAGATTACCAAAGCCTCTGAGCCAGTTTGAATACACCACGGTGCCGGCCCCGACGACCTGCACCGCCGCCCCAGCATCGGCACGCACCAAAATGCCACGCCAAACGCCACCTTCGGGACGATCTGTCCCAAACCGAGCCATCACGGTCCCACGGATTGGCCAGCGCACACTCTTTGGCAATCCCTTACCCGCAGCGAGGGATGCCGTCTCTGGATCGGCTTGGGTCGAGCGTCCGGCTTGAGCCGCTTGCTCAGCCGCCTGTTCGGCAGCCTGACGGCGCTTATCTGCCTCCGCTGCGCGCTGCGCCTGCTCCTTGCGGGCCAACTCAAGTTTGCGCGCCTCTTGTGCACGACGCTCAGCCTCAGCCGCCGACTGCTGGGCAGCCTTAAGCTGTCCGTCCAGATCTGAAATTAAACCGGCCAAACGCTTTTCATCCTCTCCGAGCCGCGTCGCTTCGGCACGCTGGGCTTGCATTTGCCCTTCGATACGGGCAAGAACGGTCGCGCGCTCCTTTTTTTGCGCCTCAAGCGCCTCCTTTTGTTGCGTGGTTTCACTCACGAGCCGCGCAACATCTTTTTGACGGGCGTCTGCCTGCGCTTCGAGCTGAGCTAAACGATCGATGTCCTTCTTGAGCGCTGTCACTGCATCAGCACGCGCCTTCGAGACGTAGTCCAGGTAGGCTAAATTACGCCCGAGTTCTTGAGGGTCGTCACCCGACAGCAGGGCGGACCACGGTGACAAGCCGCTTGAATACTGCTTACGTAACTGATCGGACAGCTCGTCGCGTCGCACACTTAGGGTGTACTGCTGACGCGTAATTTGACGTTGCAAACTCTCTAGCTCGGTATGGGCTTTTTTAAGATCGGCCGCAAGCTCAACGATCCGCCGTGAGGTCTGGGAGATCGCGGTTTCAGACACCTTCAGCGCATCTGCAGCTTCCTTGCGATCAGCCTCGCGGATGTCGAGCTCTTTTTGCACAGCCTGAATACGCCCGTGCAAATCCTCCCTCTGACGCTGCGCTTGCGTCTGCCGGGCAGCGATATCTTCGGGATTGGCAAACGCCGCAGCCGCGCCCCCAAAAAGGCTCAGGGCGCCACACAACCAGATGGCAATACGCCGCTTGATCACGCTTTCTTGGCTTTCCCTTGTGCCGCTACCGCCGCCATCGCTGCTTCAATTTCCGCGGGATCGCCCAGGTAGTAATGTCGGATTGGACGCAAATCTTTGTCTAACTCGTACACCAGGGGCTGACCTGTCGGGATATTGAGGTGGACAATATCGTCATCAGACACGTTGTCCAAGTGCATGATCAACGCCCGCAGGCTATTGCCATGGGCGGCGACCAGCACCCGACGGCCCGCTCGTATTGAGGGCGCAATCGTCTCAGCCCAAAAGGGCAACACGCGCGCCACGGTGTCTTGGAGGCATTCCGTAGCAGGCAGTTGCTGAGGGGTCAGCTTGGCATAACGTGGATCAAACCGGGGGTGGCGCGGATCATCGAGCGCAATAGGGTTAGGCGCTATTGCGTAAGCGCGGCGCCAAATCAGCACCTGCTCATCGCCATACTGGGCGGCCATCTCCGCTTTGTTGAGTCCCTGCAAGTCTCCGTAGTGGCGCTCATTTAAGCGCCAGTTGTTGTGAACGGGCAAATACATCGTATCCATGGCGTCGAGCGCAATCCAAAGGGTACGAATCGCGCGCTTGAGAACCGACGTAAAAGCCACGTCAAAAACATAGCCTTTTTCCTTGAGCAGCTCTCCGGCGCGACGCGCCTGGTCGCGGCCCGCCTCGGTCAAATCGATGTCCGTCCAACCGGTGAATCGGTTTTCGAGGTTCCATTGGCTTTCGCCGTGACGCATTAAGACTAATTTATACATGGCAGACACAGGTTAAAGTGTAGTTAAAGCACCATTTTATAATTGTCTTTGTCTTTACAACCAGTCGACCCTTTTTTTGGGGCTAAACCGCCTCTTTTGGACACACCGTGGATTTCTTTTCAGATCAAAACAATCTCCTTTTAATCGGCATCGCGCTTGGCTCGGGGCTCGCGTTGGCGTGGCCCATGATTCAACGCGGCCGCGGCGGCGCTACCGTGAGCAGCACCCAAGCCGTACAAATGATTAACCATCAAGGCGCGGTTTTACTTGATACGCGCTCAATCGAGGCGTTCCAGGGCGGGCATATTCCCCAGGCGCGCCATGCCCCCTTGGCTGACATTGAAAAGAAGGCGGCTAGTCTTGCCAAAGACAAACCACTGATCCTCGTCTGCGAAATGGGCCGCAGCGCCATCGACGCGGCCTCTCGCTTGCGCGCACAAGGCTTTACGGCTGTCAGCGTGCTGGACGGCGGCGTCAAGGCTTGGTCTACCGCTGGCCTCCCCCTTACGACTAAATAACGGAGTCACAACATGAACAAAGTTCTCATGTACACCACGGGCTACTGCCCCTACTGTTCACGTGCAGAGATGCTGCTCACGCAGCGCGGTGTCGCTGAAATTGAAAAAATACGCATCGATGAGGATACCGAGCAGCGTTCCATCATGATGGAACGTACTGGGCGCCGCACTGTTCCCCAAATTTATATCGGCGACACCCATGTCGGTGGTTTCGATGACCTGTCCGCGCTCGATCGCGACGGGAAGTTATTGCCTCTGCTCAACGGGTAAGCTGCTGCGCTTTACCCATTCTTTCTTTCTCCCTTTTGTCTCTGGATTCTTTATGTCTGACCAAAACGCCCAAGCCGAAAACGCGCCCTCCTTCAATATGCAGCGCGTCTATCTCAAGGACCTATCCCTAGAGATGCCCAACGCTCCAAATATATTTCTGGAACAAGACGCGCCAGAAGTTGAGGTGGCGATCAACGTGGGTGGTCAAGCGCTTGCCGAGACCGTTTACGAATCAACCGTGACGGTCACCGTCACGACGCGCATTAAAGACAAGGTGCTGTATTTGGTGGAAGCCACACAGGCGGCAATTTTTGAAATCGCCAATATCCCTGCTGAGCAGCTTGATCCGATCATGGGCATTGTGTGTCCCACGATGTTGTATCCCTATTTGCGCGCAAACGTGGCCGACGCTATTACGCGCACCTCTTTGCCACCCCTGCATCTGGCTGAAGTGAATTTCCAAGCCCTGTTCGAGCAGCGCCTTGCGCAAGCTGCGCAAGAAACGGGTGCGGCCGGTGCTGACAAGGAGTCAGGTTTAATCCTGCCTCCGGGCATGACGCGCCAGTAACGCGCCGAACACATCTTGCCCATGCTCGCAGCTAACGCCCAAACAGGACCCGTTGCAGTGCTAGGCGCGGGTGCCTGGGGAACGGCACTTGCAAATATCGCTGCCTCCCATCGCAGCACAGCGCTTTGGGCGCGCGATAGTCGGGTTGCCAATGAGCTTCGTACCAAACATACTAACCACCGATACCTGCCCGACATAGCGCTACACGCTTCGCTACGGGCGACCGACGACTTAAGCAGCGCGCTCGAACACGCCTGCAGCGACTCTGCCACTGGCTTGTTAATTCTCGCCGTTCCACTTGCAGGGTTGCGGGATCTCTGTGAGCAACTGACCGGGGCCTTTGCGCATCGAACCGATCGGATCGCCGGAGTCGTTTGGACGTGTAAAGGACTAGAAGCCAACAGCGGGCAACTGCCCTCTGACATTGCACAAGAAACATTACTCTCTTCGTTAACGATCGCAACGGGCGTTCTCTCTGGTCCCTCCTTCGCGCGCGAAGTCGCGCAAGGCTTGCCCGTCGCACTTACCGTCGCAAGCGCAAGCGCAGAGCTTCGTTCGAACTGTATCGCTGCGCTGCACGGAGGCCCTGTGCGCGTCTACGCGAGCGATGACGTCGTGGGTGTTGAGGTAGGCGGGGCATTAAAAAACGTGATGGCAATCGCCTGCGGTATCGGCGACGGGCTCGGGCTTGGCACCAACGCGCGCGCCGCCCTCATTACCCGAGGCCTCGCGGAAATGACGCGCTTTGGTGAGGCACTCGGCGCTCGGCAAGCGACGTTCTATGGCCTTACTGGGCTCGGAGATCTCGTGCTAACTGCAACGGGTGATCTGTCACGCAATCGACAGGTCGGTCTCGAGATTGGCCACGGGCGCTCCTTATCCGAAATTCTTGCCAGCGGCTTGACGGCTGAAGGTGCGCGTTGCGCACAGGCCGTGTTACTGCGCGCGCGATCGTTAAAGGTCGACATGCCTATTACCCGAGCAGTGTGTGAAGTTTTATTTCAAGGCGTTTCCCCAATCGAGGCCGTCACGCGCTTACTCGCGCGCGAAGCGACAATGGAGTAAGGCCGTGCGTTCTTTCATCACAATGTGCACTGTACCCACCCTGAGCAACATGGCTCGCATGCTGGTGCTCAGCTGTACGCTGATGCTTGGCGGTCATTCGAACCTCGTGAATGCCCAGCAGGCTTGGCCACTTGAGCGCGCGATCCATCTCATCGTTCCCTTTCCCGCTGGCAGCTCGCCAGACCTGCTCGCACGCCTGTTGGCTACACCTTTGTCAAAGGCGCTCAACCAAAACATCATCGTCGAAAACAAGCCCGGGGCAGGTGGCAATATTGGTACCCGCTTGGCCGCGCGCGCGGCACCTGATGGTTACACACTGCTCTACACCATCAACGGGCCGCTCGTCACGGCCGCAACGCTTTATAAAAAAACACTCGGCTACGATCCCTTTAAAGATCTCGCACCCATCACACTGGTTGCGACCAGCCCTAACGTGCTCGTTGTCAGTGCAGCTTTTCCGGCCACCACGATCTCTGAGTTTGTCGCGCACGTCAAATCCAAACCGGGCGCTGCAAACTATGGCTCTGTCGGGCCTGGTAGCGCATCGCATCTAGCGATGGAGCTCTTTAAACACCGGGCTGGTATAGACCTGGCCCACATTCCATACCTCGGCTTTCCTCAAGTGATGACTGCGATGATGGGTCAAGACATTCAAGCTGCGTTCATGGTTCCAGCCATTGCCATGACCCAAGTTAAAAGCGGGAAGGTCAAAGCGCTTGCGATGACAGGCCTCGCCGAAGTGCCCGCGCTACCTGGGCTCGAACCTGTTGCCCGCCAAGGCTTTCCAGGCTTTGAGGCGATTTCTTGGAATGCGATACTCGCCCCCGGCGGCACACCCACCGACATCATTCATCGCCTGCAAAAAGAAGTGTCTTTGATTATCCAAAGCGATGACATCAAGGCAAAGTTTGCCGCGCAATACTTTACGGCAGTCGGCTCTACCCCTCAGGAGCTCACGCGTTTGATGCAGGAAGACACTGCGCGCTGGGACGAAGTTATCGCTCGGCTAAAACTATCACTGGACTGATGCGATCTCGCGCCGACTTAGTTGGCGCCCGCATATCCTTGCTGTCGCCACGCTTCAAACACCACCACCGCCACAGCATTCGATAGATTCAAACTGCGCTGGGTGGGCAACATCGGCAAACGCAAGCGCTGCTCCGGTGCAAACAATCCCATCTGTTGCGCCGACAAGCCTGCCGTTTCACGACCAAACACAAACACATCGCCTGGCTGATAGGCGACTTCACCAGCGTGACGCATCCCTTTTGTCGTGATCGCAAACACACGCTCTAGAGGGGTACCGATGGCCGCAATCGCCTGCTCCAGACTGTCGTACTGGTCGATCGGCTGCCAGTCATGATAATCAAGACCCGCGCGTCTGAGTTTGGTGTCATCCACCGTAAAGCCTAGCGGCTTGACCAAATGCAGACGCGCGCCCGTGTTCGCACACAGCCGAATGACATTACCCGTGTTAGGCGGGATTTCAGGTTGAACGAGGATCACATGAAACATGGCGGCATTGTGCCAGAGCTAGCATTCAATGTCAGGTATCGACGCGTATAGGTGTTTTTGCACCGACGAGTCCGATTACGCCACGCGCTCCAGCTTGACACAGCGCATAGGCAGCAGCATCAAGCGTACTGCCAGTCGTGGTCACGTCGTCCACCAAGCCAACCCAAACCTCTGGGAGTGGCTTGTCACATGTATAAAGGCCACAAACACTTTGCTGGCGCGCAGTGCGATCCAGCGACTTCTGGCTCTCGCCGCTGCGCGTGCGCGCCAGCCACAAGCGTTTCACTGGCAAACGCGATAGCCGCGAAAGTTCTACTGCGATTTCGCATGCAGGGTTAAAGCCACGACGCTGTGCGGCGCGCAAGTCGGCGGGGATCGGGACCAGTGCCGTCAAGCGTGGCAAGGATGGCTGCATTGACCGCATCGCACGCCAAAGTAAGCGTGCGTATAAGCCTGCATGATTTAACTGCCCACCCTCCTTGAGCGCGCGCATCAGTTGATCGCCCGGACGCGCGTAAACCGTCGCGGCAATTACCGTCAGTCCCCCGCTTGTTCGGCTCAGGATCTTCTCACGTTGCACAGTGCTTTCGCAGCGAATACATAGGTCGCCTGCCGGGGCGGGCCAGTCACATAGGGGACACGTGCCCCCTAAACAGCGCCGAAACAGCTCTCGAATAGAGTACATTTTGATACCTCCAGCGACCATTGTCCGAGCCGGCTGGTAGCTTGTGTGCAAACTATGACTTCGACATCCACGCCAACGCGCCTGCCCATTTACCCAAACCACGTTGCGCGGCAATTCGCGCGGCGCGGCGATCTATCGGATGCACAGTTTTTATATGCAGAGATCGCTCAGCGCATGGATCAACGACTAAAGTTGATTCGTTTGCAGCCTACTGAAATTCTGGATGCCGGCTGTGGTGCTGGGCAACAACTAGGTCTGTTGCATACTCGCTACCCTAGTGCCCACTACTACGGCCTTGATCACTGTCCCGCCTTGCTCAACCACGCGCAACGACGCGCGCAAGAACAATGGCCGCGCCGCATGCCAGGTTGGCTACTCAAACTGATGGGGCGTAGCCCGCGCGCTCGGTGGATCCAAGCGGATTTAGCCAACACCAACTTAGCGCCCGAATCGCTCGACCTCGTATGGTCTAACTTGAGCTTGCACTGGCATCCCGCCCCCCACGACGTCCTCCAGGAATGGGGCAGAGTATTACGCCCGAACGGCTTGGTGTTCTTCTCCTGCTTCGGGCCTGCGACATTAAAAGAGCTACGCTGCGCGCTGCACGACGCGAAGTTGCGCACACGCACACCGGACTTTGTCGACATGCATGACTTTGGGGATTTGTTGGTTGAAAAAGGATTTTCAGACCCTGTCATGGACCAAGAAGT
>CAMBPA010000035.1 GCA_945869355.1 Bordetella parapertussis | reverse complement strand
TTGGGCGCTCATGGAGCGCAAGCCTACTTAAACGCCCGGAGTTTGCAGGGGCGATGAGCCTTGGCGTTGGCTTAGCGCTGCGCCTCGATCAACGTATCAAGCTTGTGCGCATCGGCGACGAATGCACGAATCCCTTCCGAAAGCTTTTCGCTAGCCATCGCGTCTTCGTTTAACAAAAAACGGAAAGCCTGCTCACCTGCAGGGTGTCGCACCGCAGGGTTGTTGCGCGCAAATTCCGCATTGAGGCGAGACGGTACTGCGCCTTGATCAGCCGATAAACTTGCTAGCAACTCTGGGCTAATAGTGAGTAGATCACATCCGGCTAAGGCCAGAATCTGACCTGTGTTTCTGAAGCTTGCACCCATAATTTCCGTCGCGATATCAAAATTTTTGTAATAGCTATAGATGCGCGACACAGAAAGTACGCCGGGATCCCTGATGCCGCTGTTCGCGGCTTCGTCCCACGCTGAGCCCTGTTGTTTTTTATGCCAGTCGTAGATGCGACCGACAAACGGTGAAATCAACTGTACCTTTGCATCCGCGCACTCAACTGCTTGCACAAGTGAGAAGAGCAACGTGAGATTGCATCGGATGCCTTCGGCCTGTAGGACGCGAGCAGCTTGTATCCCTTCGTAGGTCGCGGCGATTTTGATCAGAATACGCGTGCGCGCAAAGCCTGCGTCTTCGTACAAACGAATGAGTCGACGCGCGCGCTCGATGGTGCCTCGCGTGTCAAAAGAAAGGCGTGCGTCGACCTCTGTTGAGACGCGCCCAGGAACGATGTTGAGAATCTCTGTGCCAAACGCCACCAGAAGGTGATCGACGACATCTGGCGTGCTGGCGGCCGAATTGACACGCACGCAACGCTCGAGCATCGGCGTATAAGCATCTTGTTGAACCGCTTTGAGAATCAACGACGGATTGGTCGTGGCATCTGTAGGCTGGTAGTGCCGCATGCCCTCAAAGTCGCCAGTATCGGCCACAACAGTGGTTTGGGATCTTAGGGATTCGAGAAGGCTGCTCATCGGGTTATACTTCCAAGGTTTGCTTACTGATTTTGACGCCGGGGTTGATTGTGCTGCCTAATATATTCCAAGAAATAGAGCTAAAGAATGCTAAGGCCAGCGCTTCTAAGGGCAGCGCTTCTGAGGCCAGCGCTTCTGAGGCCAGCGCTTCTAAGGGCAGCGCTTCTAAAGACAGCGCTTCTAGCGCGCGGCCACCGGCAATTTTAGCCCTTGCTGACGGAACCGTCTTCCACGGTGTATCGATCGGGGCTGAAGGGCATACCGTTGCCGAGGTGGTTTTTAACACCGCAATGACGGGTTACCAAGAAATTCTTACTGATCCGAGCTACAGCGGTCAGATCGTCACGCTCACTTACCCACACATTGGCAATACCGGGATCAATCTCGAAGACGTTGAGTCAAGCAAAGTGCATGCGGCTGGGCTCATTGTGCGCAACTGCCCTCAATTACTTTCTAATTTTAGGTCGACGCAATCTCTACCCGACTACTTGAAGTCGCAAGGAACTGTCGCGATTGCAGAGATTGATACCCGCAAGCTCACACGGATCCTGCGCGAAGGCGGTGCGCAGGGTGGATGCATTTTGGTGGGCGATGATGCCAAACGCGCGCTTGAACTTGCCGCGAAGTTTCCAGGCATGTCTGGGCAAGATCTGGCAAAAGTTGTCTCCTCGACAGGCTCGTCAACGTGGACTGAAAGCACTTGGGCGCTGGGGCAGGGCTATGGCAAGACTGACACCAAAACCCCGCACGTTGTTGCCTACGATTTTGGTGTGAAGTCAAACATTCTGCGATTGTTGGCTGAGCGTGGCTGCCGTATTACGGTGGTGCCAGCTCAAAGCACGGCCGATGATGTCATGAAACTCAATCCCGACGGTGTGTTTTTGTCGAATGGTCCCGGAGATCCTGATCCCTGCGACTACGCTATCGCTGCGGCCAAAGTATTCCTCGAGCGCAAGCTGCCTTTATTCGGCATTTGTCTCGGCCACCAGATCATGGGCTTAGCGCTCGGTGCAAAAACGGTCAAGATGAAAACAGGTCACCACGGCTCCAATCATCCCGTACAGGACGTCGCGACAGGGCGTGTGTTCATCACCGCACAAAATCACGGTTTTGCAGTCGATGCCAAGACGCTTCCCAACAATGCGCGCGTCACGCATGTCTCTCTGTTTGATGGGACGCTGCAGGGCTTTGAATTGACCGACCGACCAGCCTTTTGTTTCCAAGGTCACCCCGAAGCAAGCCCTGGTCCGCACGACATCGTTGTTCTGTTCGACAAATTCATGAGCCTGATGGCTAGTAAAAAATAAAGAGTCACCATGCCTAAACGAACCGACCTAAAAAGTATTCTCATCATTGGCGCGGGTCCGATCGTCATCGGGCAGGCTTGCGAGTTCGATTACTCAGGGGCTCAGGCATGCAAAGCCCTGAAAGCAGAAGGGTATCGCACGATTCTCGTGAACAGTAATCCTGCCACGATCATGACGGACCCTGAAACCGCCGATGTCACATACATCGAGCCCATCACCTGGCAAGTTGTAGAAAAAATCATTGAGAAAGAGCGTCCTGATGCGGTGTTGCCAACGATGGGTGGTCAGACTGCCCTGAACTGCGCCCTTGATTTGGACAAGCATGGCGTGCTCAAAAAGTTTGGCGTCGAACTCATCGGTGCAAATGCTCATGCGATCGAAAAGGCTGAGGATCGTCAGAAGTTTAAAGTGGCGATGACGGCGATTGGTCTGGAGTCTGCGAAGTCTGGTGTTGCGCATAGTCTGGAAGAAGCATGGGAAGTGCAGAAGCAAATCGCCATTGAAATCGGTACGTCGGGATTTCCAGCGGTGATTCGTCCAAGCTTCACGCTGGGTGGAAGTGGTGGAGGTATTGCCTACAACGCCGAAGAGTTTGAGACGATTTGCCGCCGAGGTCTTGAGGCATCGCCGACTAGCGAGCTCTTGATTGAAGAGTCGCTACTTGGTTGGAAAGAGTTTGAAATGGAAGTTGTGCGCGACAGTGCGGACAACTGCATTATTGTTTGTTCGATTGAAAACCTCGATCCGATGGGTGTGCATACCGGTGACTCAATTACCGTCGCGCCTGCGCAGACGCTGACTGATAAAGAGTATCAGATCATGCGAAACGCATCGATCGCAGTCTTGCGAGAAATTGGTGTGGACACCGGTGGCTCAAACGTACAGTTTGCGATTAATCCGCATAACGGCCGGATGATTGTTATTGAGATGAACCCGCGCGTGTCGCGTTCTTCCGCGCTAGCGTCTAAGGCAACGGGCTTTCCGATCGCAAAGGTCGCCGCGCGCTTGGCCGTTGGCTACACGCTGGATGAGCTCAAGAACGAAATTACCGGTGGTGCAACGCCGGCCTCCTTTGAGCCCACGATTGATTATGTTGTCACCAAGGTTCCACGCTTCGCGTTTGAGAAATTCCCAACAGCCGATGCGCGCCTCACAACCCAGATGAAATCGGTGGGTGAGGTGATGGCAATTGGACGGACGTTTCAAGAGTCCTTTCAAAAGGCGTTACGAGGCTTGGAAGTCGGTGTCGATGGCTTAAACCAAAAAACGACCGATCGTGAAAAAATTCAGATCGAACTCGGCGAACCAGGACCTGAGCGTATTTGGTATGTGGGGGATGCGTTTGCACAAGGATTTTCTCTTGAGGAAGTGCATCAACTTACCCATATTGATCCCTGGTTCTTGGCGCAAATCAAAGAAATTGTCGATATTGAATTAGCCCTTGAGCAGCGTACACTCGCCGATGTCGATGCAGAGACGTTATTGCAGCTCAAGCGCCGAGGCTTCTCCGACCGCCGTCTAGCATTTTTGCTTGATACGGTTGAGGCCGAAGTGCGTAAATTGCGTCATCAGTTCAATGTGCGCCCTGTGTATAAGCGTGTGGATACGTGTGCAGCTGAATTTGCAACGAACACTGCGTACCTGTATTCAACCTACGAGCAAGAGTGTGAGGCTGCACCGACTGATCGTAAAAAGATCATGGTGCTAGGTGGTGGCCCCAACCGCATTGGTCAAGGTATTGAATTTGATTATTGCTGCGTGCACGCAGCCTTAGCTCTCCGCGAAGATGGTTACGAAACCATCATGGTTAACTGCAACCCAGAAACTGTATCGACCGACTACGACACCTCTGATCGTTTGTACTTCGAACCCCTCACGCTTGAGGATGTTTTAGAGATCGTTCACAAAGAGAAGCCGATCGGCATCATCGTGCAGTACGGCGGGCAGACTCCCTTAAAGTTGGCGCGTGCGCTTGAGGCCAATGGTGCGCCGATCATCGGCACGAGCCCTGAGTCGATTGACGTTGCCGAAGACCGTGAGCGTTTCCAAAAGCTCCTTAACAAGCTTAATTTGCGCCAGCCACCTAATCGCACCGCTCGCACAGAGAGTGAGGCGCTGGCGCACGCACAAGAGATCGGCTATCCACTGGTGGTGCGCCCAAGCTATGTGCTTGGCGGACGTGCCATGGAAATTGTCCACGAGCAGATCGACCTCGAACGTTACATGCGCGAGGCGGTTAAAGTGAGTAACGATTCACCGGTGCTGCTAGATCGCTTCTTGAACAACGCTATTGAAATCGATGTGGATTGCTTGTGCGATGGACAGCAGGTGTTCATCGGCGGCGTGATGGAGCATATCGAGCAGGCTGGGGTTCACTCAGGTGACTCTGCGTGTTCGTTACCACCGTTCTCCTTGTCTGCTGAAATGACGGCAGAGATCAAGCGTCAGACGGCCTTGATGGCGCGGGCGCTGAATGTTTCCGGTTTGATGAACGTTCAGTTTGCGGTGCAGAAAGGCGATGTCTATGTGCTCGAAGTCAATCCACGTGCCTCGCGCACAGTCCCCTTTGTCTCTAAAGCCACAGGCTTACAGCTTGCCAAGATCGCTGCGCGCGTGATGGTAGGGCAGACGCTAGCTGAGCAGGGCGTGACGCAGGAAGTTGTGCCACATTACTTCTCAGTCAAAGAAGCTGTATTTCCCTTTGTGAAGTTTCCAGGTGTCGATACCATTCTTGGCCCGGAGATGAAGTCCACGGGTGAGGTCATGGGCGTCGGTGTCACGTTTGGTGAGGCATTTGTGAAGTCGCAAATGGCGGCAAGCGTCAACTTACCCACGTCAGGAACGGTCTTTCTAAGTGTGAAGAATCAAGACAAGCCCAAGGCGGTTGAGGTCGCGCGTGGCTTACACACGCTAGGCTTCAAGATTGTCGCGACGCGCGGCACTGCCGCTGCAATTAAGGAGGCGGGTATTCCAGTCGCTGTCGTGAATAAAGTCGCTGAAGGGCGTCCACATATCGTTGATATGCTCAAGAATGGCGAGATTTCCCTCGTGATCAATACGGTAGAAGAACGCCGTAACGCGATTACAGATTCGCGCGCCATTCGTACGCAAGCGCTTGCAGCGCGCGTGACCTACTACACCACTATTGCCGGTGCTTGGGCGGCAGTCGAAGGAATGCAATATTTACGTGAAGGGCTTGGTATTCAGGTTTATTCGTTACAAGACTTACACCGCTCGCTATGATTGCCGATACCGACCTTCCTTATGCCGGCCTTCGGGTCTTGGACATTTCACAAGGAATTGCCGGACCGTATTGTGCACATGTCTTGTGGCAGCAGGGCGCCCATGTTTTAAAGGTTGAACCTCCGGCAGGGGACTGGATCCGCTTTGTGGGTGTCATGAAGGGTGATCACAACGCTTTGGCGATCCAATACAACGCAGGTAAGCAGGCGTTGGCGCTAGATGCTCGTACGGATGCAGGGAAAAAGATTCTACGAGGCTTAGCGGCGCAGGCCGATGTCGTGGTGCAGAATTTTCGCCCAGGGGTGGCCGAGCGCTTGGGTGTCGGCTACAACGAACTGTCTCTTGAGAAACCCGATCTCGTTTATGTTTCGATTAGCGGATACGGGCCGGATGGTCCTTACGCGGATGCGCCCGCGACAGATTCGGTGATGCAAGCCGACAGCGGGCTGATGTTCTCCAACCAAGATGAGTCCGGTGTGCCACGGCGCGTGGGCTTGCTTGCTGCGGATGTGATGACGGGCTTGTATGCCTCGCAAGGGGCAGCGACTGCGCTGTATCAGCGGTTGGCACGCAAGCGCGGTACACACGTACAAGTCAGTCTGTTTGAGGCCTGTGCCTCGTTTCAAGGAATGTGTTTTCTTGAACAGGCGATGGCTGGTAAAAGACCTTTTGGTGCCGTGAGCGCACCGAATGGTGTTTTTGATACGTCAGATGGACAAATCTCTGTTGTCACGGTCAATACTGATCATTTTCATCGTATTTGTCATGCAATGAATCGGCCAGAGTGGATCACTGATCCGCGCTACCTAGACAATGCCATACGGTTCGATCACCGTGCGCAGTTGCACGCCGATATGAATCAGCAGTTAAAGACTCAACCCACGGCCCACTGGACCACCGTGTTTCAGAAACACGATGTGTTGCACGCGGCGGTGCGCGACTACAACGGCGTCATGAATCATCCTCAAGCCTTGCATCTAAAAATGTTTCAAGAACTAGAGCAAGAGGGCGTTGGGTCGCTACCCTATATGGGTCTACCGTCGCACCCCTATCATCGCAAGGCACAAAGTTCCCCGCGTATCGGTGAGCATTCGATCGAAGTGCTCAAAGCGTACGGACTCAAGCAAGCCGAGATTGATCAACTGATTTCAACGGGTGTGGTCAAACAGGCCGGCGCGCTCGCCAACAAAGCCTAACGTATGCCAGTCTTCATTACGGGCGCAAGCAGTGGATTAGGTGCTGCGCTTGCACGTCATTACGCCACGCAGGGGCAGACCCTTGGCTTGTTGGCGCGACGTGGGGATCGTCTGCAAAGTTTGATGGAGTCGCTACCAGGGCAGCATCAGATGTATGTTGTCGATGTGTGTGATCGAGAGGCCTTGCACGCCGCCGCACGTGACTTCCAGAGACGTGTTGGCTTTGTCGACACCGTCATAGCTTGCGCAGGTATTAGTGCTGGAACACTGACTGAATGCGAGGATGATTTTTCTGTTTTCAGCGCCATCATGCAAACCAACGTGAGTGCCACCGTTTCCAGCTTTGAGCCTTTTGTGTCTGACATGAAAGCGAAGCGAACGGGGACGTTGGTTGGGATTGCCAGCGTGGCCGGCGTGCGAGGCTTGCCTGGTGCGGGGGCATACAGTGCCTCTAAAGCGGCCGTCGCGACCTACTGCGAGAGCCTCAGGCTTGAGCTCAAGCCGCATGGCGTGCGTGTGGTGACAATTGCACCGGGCTACATCAGGACAGAGATGACTGCACATAATCCTTATGCCATGCCGTTCTTGATGGATGCCGATGCCTTCGCAGTGCGCGCAGTCAAGGCGATCGCATCTGCCCGCTCGTACATTGTGATTCCCTGGCAAATGGGCGTGGTAGGCAAACTGATGCGCCTGTTACCTAATTGGTTGTACGACCGCTTAGCGGTGAACGCGCCTCGCAAACCACGACGTTCGCCTGTGCCGATAGACGCAGACAAGTAAGCCGTTCACGCCAAGTAAGAGGCAGTACCGAGCTTGGCCTAGGGTGTGACATCGTTTTGCGTGCCGTTTGCCAAATGGTCGACATCGCCCCAGCGAATGACGCTCCATCCCTGGGGTGATACGTTTAATCGGTTCAGGCTCGCATTCAACAGAGGCGCTTGCCGCGGTGCTTGCAGGCTAACCTGATTCGCATGTCGCCAAATAATATCCATGGCACCCCCATGGCTGACCACCATCACGCATTGGCCGACGTGACGCGCGGCGATTTCATTGATTGCTTCAACTACGCGGGCATAAAAGAAACCCAGTGACTCGCCACCCGGGAGTTCGGCATTCGGATCGCGCGCACGCCAAATTGCTGCAGCTTCGGGAGCATGTGCATCCATCTCGTCGTACACCAGTCCCTGCAGTACGCCAAAATGACGTTCTCTGACTCCTTTGTGGATATTTACGGGGAGGCCGACTTCGCGCGCTACAGTTTGCGCAGTGGCGTGTGCCCGTTTGAGGTCGCTTGTGTAGACGGCATCGAGCTGCCGCCCCGCTTGCGTTAGCCTCTTGATGTGGCGTCCGAGCGCGCGGGCTTGTTCCATTCCCGTCTCGTTTAGGTCAATGTCTTCCCAGCCTTGCACGCGCCGCTCTGCGTTCCAAGGAGTTTCTCCGTGTCGTACTAGCCAGATTTCTGTCATGCCTATGCTCTTTAAATAAAGCAGGCAGTTTACAGCGAGGCGGGAGTCAATACCGTACGCAGCACCGCTTCAATCACAAAGGTTTCCCATTGTTCAAAGATTTCGGGTGTTTCAAGATTTTCACCTAGAAAAGCCGAGAGCGTGAACCGGTTCGATTGATAGAAGTAGCCCAAGGCGACAATCATCATGTACAGATCACGGGACGCGATGGTTGAACGAAAGCTCCCTTGCGCGACACCTCGGCGCAGCACATCATCCACCACACTGATTGCAGGGGAAGAAAACGTCTGCGCCTTACTTGAGCGCGCGATATGCTTGCCACGGTGTAAGTTTTCACTGTTTAACAGCGTGACAAACTCCGGGTGCTTCTTGTAATAATGCAGGACAAATCGCACCACTTGCTCAAGGGCAAGCTTTGGTTGATCAAGATCGAGCTTGAGTGCCGCCTCAGCGACGTTGAAGCGGCGATAAATTTCTTCAAGTGCTGCGACAAACAAACTTTCTTTATTACCAAAGTAGTAATAAATCATCCGGTCGTGCGAGTTCGCCGCCCGAGAGATCTGGTCGATGCTGCCGCCGTCAAAGCCGTGCTTGGAAAATACTTTGATGGCAGCCATTAATAGACTGTCGCGGGTTGTTTCCGCAGATTTTTCGCGCACCCCAATTTTGCGTTGAGGCAGGGCGTTCGAGATAGCCTTGGCGGTCATCGGTGTATTAATTATTGTTCTGCAAACGCACGCTCAATGACGAAATCCCCAGGCTTGGAGGTATTGCCTTCGTTAAATCCGCACGCTTCAAGCATGGTTTTAAGATCACGCAGCATGTCCGGGCTACCGCAAATCATGATTCGGTCTTGTTCGCGGTCTAATGTTGGGAGGCCCAAATCCGA
>CAMBPA010000034.1 GCA_945869355.1 Bordetella parapertussis | reverse complement strand
CGCATCGCCAGCACGATCCAGCCATCGGCACCATGCCCCGGACTAACAAACATTTTTTTGCCAGTCAGTTCATACGCGTCGCCTTGTGCAATCAGCTGCGTAGCCTGCCCCTGCGCAGCTTGCATTTGCCCAAGCTTTTCTTGCCAAGCCAAGCCAGCCACACACGAACCATCCACTAAGCACTCAAGCAGCTGACTGCGCAGAGCGCTCGATGAGCACCCCGTCAATGCAGTCGCGATCTGCACTGCTCCCGCGATATAGGGTTCCGGAAAGAGCGCTTGCCCCACCTCTTGTGCGATGGCAGACATCTCCCGCACCCCCAAGCCCAACCCACCATCGTCCTCAGAAACCAACACAGCCAACCAACCTGCATTCGCAATCTCTTGCCACGCCGCACGATCAAATCCCGTTTGCGTATCACTGAGCCGCCGCAACCGCGCGACCGCTGCATTGCGGCTTAACAAATCACGCGCACTGTCACTAAATGCGTCGATCGCGTCAGTGTTCATTAAGAATCTCCTTTATTGGCCGTCTTGATTGTATAAGTTTCAAAAAAATGCGGCAAAATACCCGTCTTGCTTTAAAAATGATCCGATGAAGGTGACCAAATGATCCAAACCACACAACAACAAATCGTTGACGAGGCCATGACGTCTCGTCACTCAATGCGTGCCTTTTTGCCCACGCCTGTGTCCCACGACGACATTGAAAAGATGTTCGAAGTCGCCGCGCGTGCGCCCTCTGGTTCGAATACACAGCCCTGGAAGGCCTATGTATTGAACGGTGCGATCAAAGAACGCCTGTCCAATGCCATCGAGGAAATCTACAACGACAAGTCACGCTTCGAAGCTCTCAAAGAAGATTACCGCTATTACCCAACCGAATGGGAGTCCCCTTACATTGACCGGCGTCGTAAAGTCGGCTTAGCCCTTTACAAGTTATTGGGACTCGGGCGCGACGACAAAGCCGGCATGCACGCCCAGCATGGAAAAAACTACAGATTCTTTGGTGCACCTGTGGGTATCATCTTTACGATCGACCGAAAGATGAATACGGGCTCTTGGCTAGATTTCGGCTGCTTCTTGCAGAGCTTTATGGTGGCGGCGCGTGGTCGCAATCTTGATACCTGTGCGCAGGCCGCCTTCAATCGCTTTCATCCCGTGATTCGAGAGATCGTTGGAATTCCAGAGAGCGAAATCGTCATGTGCGGACTTGCACTAGGCGTCGCGGACAGGAGCAAAATCGAAAACTCATTGGTGAGTGAGCGCGAACCCGTCTCGAGCTTTGTGAAGTTTCTGGATTGAGCCTAGGATCGCGCAAGCGCATCAGCACTTAACGATCGAAGCGTTTTTCCCACGCTTCGATTTCATCGATACCGAGTGCTGCGTTGTACTGGGCGGAGTTGAACATTTGTTTTGCAAAACTCTTCATGTTGCCTTCTTTCGACAAATGCCCGAGTGCAGCCGTCATCGCAAACCCAAAAGCGCCGCGCGCCATGGCCGGATAAATGCCCAGATCAATACCGGCATTTTTCATTGACTCAAACGATAGCTCAGCTAACCCACCACCACTGTCCATATTCACCACAATAGGCACAGAGACTGAAGCCTTAATGGTGGCAATATCTTCCATGAGTGAAGGACTCTCCTTCAGCTCAACAAAGACAGCATCTGCGCCCTCTTGGGCAAACGCACGCACTCGACGGATTGCTTCAGACAAGCCAAGCGCACCCGCCGAATCCGTGCGCGCAATCAACACAAATTCAGCATCCGAGCGGGCCGCGCTGGCCGCGGCGATTTTTGAGACCGCTTCGTCAAAATCCAACACCGAACGATCACCAGGCATCTGCGCACAGCGCTTGGGTGAGATCTGATCCTCCATATGAATGGCCGCGACACCGGCCGCCTCAAACTCTGCAATCATCCGACGCACGTTCACCACATTGCCATACCCTGTATCCGCATCACAAATCAAGGGAATACTGACAGACCCTGCGACCCGGCGCGCATGATCTGTCATCAAGGTCAAATCGATTAAGCCCACATCGGGACGCCCCAGAAGACTCGCAGACACGCCGTTGCCCGTCATGTACACCGCCGAAAACCCAGCTTGCTCAACTAATCGCGCCCCGTAACCATCATAAATACCAGGTGCGCGCACGGTCTGCTTGCCCTGCAATAACTCGCGTAAAGCACGTCTTTTTTGCGTCGCGGTCACGGTAGTCATGCAAACTTCCAGTCAGGATATTTTTTAAGAAAAGGGATCAAACCGCCCAGCGACAAAATTGCAAGGATCTCTTTTGGTAACGGATGGGTTTGCCGTAAGGTCCGACCCGCCACAAACAGCTCGCCGTTTCCAAAATCGATGTTGATAGTCTGTCCGGCACCAATCTGATCTGTATCGCACTCAAAGACAGGCAATCCATTATTAATTGCATTGCGGAAAAACTGTCTTCCGAAAGATTTTGCAACAATCGCGCGGATGTTCATCGCATGCAGCACATGCGTGGCCTGTTCGCGCGACGAGTTGATTCCAAAGTGATGTCCTGCTATCAAAATACCACCCGCACTCGCATTGACTTGAGTCGCCAGATTTGGCGAGAGTTGTTCAAAGGCGTGTTGTGCGACATACGCGACATCCTTACCTGGCAAGTACTTGTTCGAACAGTGTATGTCTGTGTTGACATCATCACCGAGCACAAAGCTAAGCCCAGTAATTTGTAAAGTCTGCGCGGTGGTCATGCTGCAGACCTCCAGGTTCCACCCACCACATCACGCGGATCCGTAATGCGGCCGGTCAAGGCTGAAGCCGCTACTGTTGCCGCAGATCCTAACCAAATATCCGCATTTTTATTACTTAGGCGACCCTTAAAATTTCGATTGGCCGTTGAGATAACCGTGTCGCCGTCGCCCGGCACCAAACGATTCGTGATGCCCACGCAGGTGCCACACCCTGCCGATTCAAAAGAAGCTCCCGCCGTAGTTAGCACCTCAATCAACCCCTCTCGTAACGCAGCCAAATAAATTTGACGCGAGGCTGGCGTGACAATCATGCGTACGCCTGGTGCTAATTTCTGTCCTTTAAGAATCGATGCAGCTTGACGGATATCGTCCAAGCGACCGTTTGTGCAGGTTCCAATCAACGCAAATTGAATCTTTTGGTCTACGACCTCAGAGACGGAAACGATGTCGTCCACCTCATGCTTACGCGCTAGTTGCGGGGTCAGGCTCGATACGTCAAAGTCGATCTGCTCTACATACCGCGCATCTGGATCCGCGAACACTGGCGCGGGTGCTTTTGCACCATGCGCCTGTAACCAAGCAAACGTCTTTTCGTCTGCCTCCAGAATGGCCGCCATGGCACCCAACTCCGCGGCATGATTACAAAGCGTCATACGGTCATCAATATCCATCGCAGCGACAGCCTCACCGACATACTCAATCGCGATGTCATTTAAGCCTTCAGCACCGAAACGACCTAACATCGCGAGCGTAATGTCTTTGGCCCACACTCCAGGTGCAAGACGGCCACGCAGATTGATACGAACGCTCTGGGGAACGCGAAACCAAAGTTTGCTGCTCATCATCACCGCCGACACATCGGTTCCTTCAATGCCGGTGCCAAGCGCATTAAACGCTCCATATGTGACAGAGTGCGTATCGGTCCCCACCACGAGATCTCCGCAAGTTAAGTGCCCACCTTCAGGCAGAACTTGATGGCAGATTCCATCGCCAATGTCATAAAGCTTCGTGCCACGCTGCGCGGCAAAACTGCGCATCTCGCTATGGATTTGAGCAGCCTCTATGCTTGGGGGCGGCGAATAGTGATCAAGCACCAATGCGGTATTTTTTGCAAACTGCAAGGGCTGTTCGCCAAACTTACCAATCATTTTGATCGTGTTGACTGCACGCGTATCCGTCACCATCGCAAAATCGATATGTGCGACGACAACCTCTCCCGCACTGACCGAGTCGTATCCCGCATGTTTGGCGAGAATTTTTTCAACAATCGTACGACCCATTCGTCATCTCAACATAAAAAATTAAAGAACAATACGCAGGGGAAAAAAGTTACCGCTTAAGCTGCAGCTTACGTACGACGTCACCCCAAGTCTCGTATTCCTTTTCCACGAAAGCGCGCATCTGCTCAGACGTCGAGGGATCAGGCTCCATCGCCTGAGTCTCTAAGCGCTCAATCGTCTTGGGGTCGCGCAACGCGGCTACGATTGCCTCGTTGAGTTTTTTGACAATCGCGTCTGGCGTGCGCGCTGGTGCGACGAAGCTATACCAGTTGGTTGCCTGGTATCCTGGAAAACCGAGTTCGGCCACGGTAGGCACATCAGGCAAGGCCTTTGACCGCTGCGCGCCGGTGACGGCGATTGCGCGCAACTTCCCTCCCTTGACCTGCGGGATAGCCGTCGGCGCGCTTGCGAAAATCGCTTGAATATCACCCGCTAGCAAGGCCGTCATCGCAGGGCCACCACCTTTGTAGTTGATGTGTTCTGCAGACGTACCGGTACGCGCTTGCAGTAACTCACCGGCCAAATGTCCCGCACTACCTAACCCGGGCGATCCATAAAACAGTGGTTTCTCTTTGTTCTTAGCTGCCGCGATATAGTCAGCCAATGTTTTAATATTCGAGTCTATTCGGACCACCAAAATATTTCCGAACGTCACCCCATTGGAAATCATGGCGAAGTCTTTCAGTGTTTTGTACGGCGTGCCGTCAGGCATGTGTGGATTCACCGCTAACGATCCAATGTTTGACAAGCCGATCGTATAACCATCTGGTGCCGCATTGGCGACCGCATCAGCTGCGATATTTCCACCCGCGCCAGGACGATTATCAACAACGACCGTCTGGCCGAGTAATTCCGATAACTTCACCGCGACGGTGCGCGCAGCCGAATCGGTGCCACCACCTGGGGCAAAACCGACCAGTAAGCGAACGGATTTGGCTGGATAGGCTGCCGCAGTAGCCCCCTGTGCATAGCTCGAGGCCGACGCACTCAGGCACAGCGCGAGCAAGCTTACTTGGAAAAGTTTAGTCACGTTCATCAGATCTCCGAGGCGTTATTTCACAGGTTCAATTTGATAGTGGAATACTACAGCGTGGCGGACCTAAAAATGCGATTTCCCGGATACGCATCAGGCTTGCTGCGCCGCAACACAATTAATATCGGTTTCTCTGATCCACTATAGTTAGACAACCGCCGATGTGGCGAAGCAAACAACGAGTGCCCCTATGCGAAGTAAACTTTTTGTACCGGGTTCGCGACCAGAGCTTTTTGACAAAGCATTGGCCAGCGCCGCAGACGCCCTTTCATTCGACCTCGAAGATGCGGTGGCCGAACCGAAGAAGGAAAGCGCTCGCGCAACGCTCGCAACATGGATGGCATCACCTGCAGCGGCAGAAACAAAAAAATGCGTGATCGTTCGCGTCAATGCGATGGACACCCGCTTTTTTGAGCAAGATATTGCCCAAGTGGTGCGAGCCGGGCTCGACATGATCAACATCCCCAAGCCAGAGAACGCCGAGGCAGTGCGGCAAGCGGTCAGCCTGATCGAACAGGCAGAACGCGCGAATGGCGTGAACACCGATGGAAAATCTGCCATCAAAGTATTACTCAATGTGGAGACACCCAAAGCTCTGCGCATCGCCTTCGAGCTTGCAGGCGCTCATCCGCGTGTCGCCGGACTACAGCTAGGTCTCGCAGATCTCTTCGAACCCATTGCCGTATCGCGCAAAGAACTTTTTGCGGTGCAGTACGCCATGATGGAAATGAAAATGGCCGCGGCCGAAGCGGGCGTTGCTGCGTTTGATGCGGCCTACGCCGACATTAAAAATGTCGATGGTTTTAAACACGAGGCGGCTTTTGCGGCTAGTCTCGGCTACACAGGCAAGACATGCATCCACCCCAGCCAAGTCGTCATGGCCAACGACGCCTTCCGACCAAGCGATGAAGCGATCGCACATGCCTTGCGTGTCGTGAAAGCTGCCGCGCAAGCGCAAGCAGATGGCGTTGGGGCCTATGTCGTCGACGGAAAAATGATCGACCCACCCTTTTTAAAGAGTGCACAAGCGCTGCTGGCCAATGCGAAAAGCATGGGCTTAATCTCCTAAACCATCCGATAACTTTTAAGGAAATCAACTATGTCCGCCTTGCCCAAGTTTGTGCGCATCATGATCGCCCTCTTGTTTACGACAGCCATGGCACAAGCCACAGCGCAGACCGAGTTTCCAAACAAGCCCATCACTCTGCTGGTTGGTAGCGCTCCCGGCGGATCGAACGATGTATTTGCGCGCGTCATCGGCAAACAGCTACAAGACATACTTGGCGTATCAGTAGTGGTAGAGAATAAGCCTGCGGCCGGCGGTATATTGGCCAACGTCCTGTTGGCCAAAGCGCCCGCTGACGGATACACCTTAGTGGTGCTGTCCTCAACGTTTACGACTGGCGCGGCTGTGCGCAAGAACCTTCAGTATGACGCAATCAAAAGCTTTACACCGATTGCAATGCTGGCTAAAGGCCCCATGCTCATTACTGTGGGCAATAACACGCCATACAAAACCCTCGAGGACCTCCTCAAGTTCGCCAAGGCAAATCCAGGCAAACTCAACTACGGTACATCGGGTGTCGGTAGCATCAACCAATTTGCCTCCGAACTGCTCTCAGAGGCTGCCGGTATCAAAATGACCCACGTGCCATATAAAGGCATGGGTCCTGCCGTCACAGACTTGCTGAGTGGACACATTGACATGATCATCGGCAGCCCACCCTCATTGTTATCCCAAGTAAAAGCAGAAAAGATTCGCGCGCTGGCCGTCACAACCGTTGAACGCTCTGAGATTGCGCCGGACATCCGCGGACTAAAGGAAGCAGGCTTACCGAAAGCCGCTGTTGACGTCTGGTGGGGAATTCTCGCTCCCGCCGGGACAGCTAAGCCGGTCGTCGATAAGCTCAACAAGTCGATCAACCAGATCATCACTTCCGACGCAATGAAATCATTTTTTATCAAAGAAGGGGCCTCCCCATTCGCGATGAGTCCAGATGCGTTTGCGAGTCACTTGGCGACTGAGCTCGAACGTTGGAAGGTCATTGCTCAGAATGCCAACATTCAAGCAGAGTAAACACGGCACATGAACAAGCAATCCTCCCACGCATTTTCCGAGCTGCCAGCCCGCACTGGCGCTCTCGGCCCCCTCACTGGCGTACGCGTCGTAGATATGTCGGCGTATATCGCGGGCCCCTACGCCTGCTCACTTCTCGCCGATCAGGGTGCGGAGATCATCAAGATCGAGCCGCCTATTGGCGACAACCTACGGAAATACCCTTCAACACTGGAATCGGAAAGTCGAGCATTCTTAGGCGTCAATCGCAGTAAACTCTCCGCCGTGCTTGATGTAAAGCAAGCCGATGACCTCGCAACACTGCTGACCTTAATTGAAAGTGCCGATGTGCTGGTCCATAACTTTCGACCAACGGTGGCGCCACGTATTGGCATTGGCTACGAGCAACTCAAAGCAATCAACCCTAGGCTTATTTACTGCGCCGTGAGTGGATATGGCGAAACGGGGCCATTAAAAGACAAAGCCGGCTTTGATCAAGTGTTACAGACCATGACTGGTATGTGCACGCTTCAAGGAAAAAAGGACGGCCCACCCGAAATTTTGTATGGGTCCATTGTTGACTACTACGCGTCGGCGTTAGTTGCAGGCGCTGTGTCCTCTGCACTCTTTGAACGAGAGCGTTCTGGCGAGGGACAATTTGTCAGCGTGTCCTTGTTGTCTGCGGCGATGACCCTCCAGTCTGCGCGCTTGGTTTGGGCCGACAATGAAGGTCGTGACGTAGGCCGTGACATGCGATCGGGCGGCATTACCGGCCTGCATCCCACGAAAGATGGTTACTTATATATTTCAGCCAACACCCCACACTTTTGGACAGCTTTATGCAAAAAGCTGGGGCTAGATGACTTAGGCTTGGACGAGCGGTACGACACAGTGCGCAAGCGTGCTGCCCAGCAAGCGGAGATCGTACCTATTATTCACCGTGCCCTCAGCAGTAAATCGGCTCTCGAGTGGGAGACTATTTTTGGTGAAGAAGTCCCTTGTTCTGCGGCTCGAAGCGTTGAAGATATGTTTGATCATCCCCAAGTGCAAAGTCAGGACATGATCACAACCTTTGAACATCCTGTCGTGGGAAGATACCGTGGACTCAAACGTTCACTTCGCTTTAGTCGCACACCCGGACCAGACCCCTTCTCTGCGCCAACACTCGGGCAACACACCGAATTGATACGCGCCGAAGTAACGCGCTTGCGACTAAAACACAAGCAGAAATGAACATCCCCAACACGGCCGGCACCGCCCCGCCTGCCTTACGTGTCCCCGCCAATGCGTGCGACGCACACCTGCACATCTACGACGCGCGCTTTGCGACCGTCGTCGACGCTGCACAGGCGCTTGATCGGGCCACTGTCAGCGAATACCGCCAACTTCAACAAAGACTAGGCACGACGCGAGCGGTCATCGTCACCCCTCGCAGCTATGGCACAGACAATCGCGTGACGGTGGATGCCATCGATCAGCTTGGCATCAAGCATGCGCGTGGCGTAGCTGTATTGCGTACAGACGTGACCGATGCGCAGATACAGCAATTGGATCAGGCCGGAATTAAAGGCATTCGCTTTTCCCTCTACACCCCAACACATGCAGCTGCAAGTTTCGATATGGTCGAAGAACTATCGCATCGCGTTGAGTCCTTTGGCTGGCACCTGCAACTGCACTGGACTGCTGATCAGTTTGTTGAGCACGAAGCGATGCTCAAACGATTGCCCTCGCGCTTAGTGATCGACCACATGGGACGACTCCCACAACCAGCAGGCATCAACCATCCAGCTGTTCGCCTCATGCATACACTGCTCGATCGTGGACGAACATGGATCAAGCTTTCGGGGCCGTATCTGGACAGCAAAGCAGGCGAACAAGGCGAATTTCGCGACATCGATGATGTGCCCACACACTGGATTAACACCGCGCCTGAACGACTTGTCTGGGGAAGCGACTGGCCTCACCCCACGGAGACTCAAAAGCCTGATGATGCAAAATTGCTAGACTTGATCACGCGTTGGACCGAAAGCGAGGCGGTGATGAAGCAAATCCTGGTCAGTAATCCCGCCGCAATGTATGGCTTTGACTGACTC
>CAMBPA010000033.1 GCA_945869355.1 Bordetella parapertussis | reverse complement strand
AAGCCACAAGTGATTCTTCCCGCGACAAACGCACAGCAAAACTACGGCGTAGGGAATGCGGCGCTTAACTATGGCGTGATTGCGATTGCTTCGTATTTTTGGGAAGAAGCGGAGTTACACGCGAACGTTGCTTACCTGCGCGCTCCTTACAATACAAGTCAGTCAGTCGGTTTCAGTAATGACCCCAACCGAACCAATCTCTACTCCGTTTCTATCGCACCGGTATGGCGTGTGACGCCTCAGTTCAAGCTGGCATTAGATGCGGGCATCAATACGAATCCCGTCGTAGCAGATCAATCTTTGATTAATTACGGCATGGTTGCGGCGATTTATTCGCCTGCCAAAACGCTCGATCTCGGTTTGTCATTTCAGCGCTACGCCGCTAATTTCGGTAGCGTATTCTCTGGCTCTGGCGCGTATACGAATCGTATTCAAGCTGGCGTCACATGGCGCTTTGACTAACAAACTCATTCATCATTTTTCGGATCAATAAAAATGCCACAGCGAGCTCGCTCGTGTGGCATTTTTTTACAGCCTAACTAATTAGATTGCTTTGACCATTGAGGCAGCGTCGCTGACTTCGTACTTGCCGGCAGCTTCGATATGCAGAACCTTGACGACACCGTCAACAATGTACGCTGCATAACGTTGTGAGCGAACACCCATGCCACGTGCCGTGAGATCAAGCTCAAGGCCAAGCGCTTTTGTCCATTGCGCAGCACCGTCACCCATCATGCGAACCTTCGCGCCAACCTTTTGCTCGCGACCCCAAGCGCCCATGACGAACGCATCATTGACCGCAACGCACCATACCTCGTCAACGCCTTTAGCCTTAATTGCAGCATTGTGCTCGACATAGCTTGGTACATGTTTAGCCGAGCAAGTCGGGGTAAAGGCCCCGGGCAACGCAAACATCAAAATCTTTTTGCCCTTGACTAAATCAGCAACCTGAAAATTGTTGGGGCCAACCGTGCAACCCGCCGTTTCAACTTCAATGAACTCTGTGAGCGTGGCATCGGGCACTCGATCGCCGACTTTAATTGTCATGTGATTTCTCCTCGGGCATCACGGGCAACGACGGCTGCCACACTTGAACCCAGCGTGAGCGCTATCATAAGCCAGTCGGGCGCAAAATGAGGGCGCACGCGCTTGCTCATTCCCACATAAACAAAGGGGTTTTTTGCGGCAACGGGCTACTTCGCAGGCTTAGGATCGTCTGTCACGCGATAAACCAAGACTGGCATTTGACGGCTGCGCGGATAAAGGTGAGCCGTCCGTAGGAATTAACATAAATCAACCGTTTCCGGTCGCAGCCCGATACAGCACCGTACAGCGGGTACCTGAACGACAGTAAGCCAGCACGGGTGCAGGCATGGTTTGCAGAAGCTCAGCAAAGCGCACCACATCATCCTGTGTCATTGCACCACTGACAACGGGTTGGTATTCTACCCGCAGTCCTGCTTCGCGCGCGGCCACGGATACCTGCTCGGCCGTCGGTTGATCAGGCCCCGCCTCGTAGTCGGGTCGATTAATGATGACGCTTTTAAAGCCAGCAGCAGCCACGGCCGCCATATCAGACGGCAGCAACTGCGGCGCTACCGCAAAATCAGAGGTAAGCGAATTGATAGGCGTCGACACGAAGCGGCTCCGAGTAAAAAGGCTAGATAAATTTGGCGTTATAAATTAGCGTTATACATAATGCTAGTCACATAGTCGCTAGTATACGCAGCGAAAACCGATATAGACGACGTAAACATCGATCGGCTTGTACTGCATCCCCTCGACCCGCATCTGCGAGGGGCCATACCACCACGAACCACCACCTGTCAGACGCGTGTCCCCTTGTGCGTCCGCCAGCCATTCCCAAGCATTCGCTCCCATGTCAAACAGCCCATTGACTCCCCTGCGGGTTTTACCAACTGGCGCATGACGCTCCCAGCCGTCGGCAGGTCCCTGGGTGTTTGCACCTTCAGGGGAATCCCCTGTTGGGTAGGGGTAGGTTTTCCCTCGCATATAGGGTGCAGGCGGCTGCGTCCGCTGTTCGGTGTAGGCCGCACGCGTCCACTCTGCCTTATTGGGTAGACGTCCTCCGGCATCCTGACAAAAAGCTTGTGCCTCGGCCCACTTAATATGCACAGCGGGTTCGTCGGGGGCACCAGGCTTACCAAAAGGCGCACGCCAGTTCCAACCTTGGCGCTTTTGCCAGCCCATCACATACTCGAAGCCACCACCGCTACGCTCCGCTTCGGTGACAACCCCTTTGCGGGCTGCGTATTCAGCAAAACGCCCAATACTCACTTCCGTTTCATCAATGTTGTAGTCACCCATCTCTACCCGGGCAGCTGCCTGCTGTGCCGCGACAAACGGACTCGTCAAGCAAGCGGCGATAGCACCCGTAACGCACAAAAATCGCCTTAATTGAATAGATTTCATCGTAGATAACAGATAAGTTGGTGGGAGCTCGAAATTGAGCGATACTTTGCGCAGCCTATCGCGACATAGTTAGAAATATATCTTAAACCGCCTCGGAGACAAACATGATTTTGGTTGGCCGCTATGCATCCCCTTTTGTACGACGTGTTGGGGTCGTCCTGCAAACTCTTGGAGTCCCTTATGAGCATAAGGTGTTGTCGACCGCCAAGGATGCTGAAGCAATCAAACGCTACAACCCCATTGTAAAAGTACCGGTACTGGTTCTTGAGGATGGCGAGCACTTGATCGAAAGCGCTGCGATTATCGAAGCGATTCTGGAAATGACGCCCAACCAAAAACTGTTGGCCCTAAGTGGCGCGGCACGTCGCCAGACGCTGCAGCATTGCGCCATCATGACGAGCGGCCTAGATAAATCCATTCAAATTATCTATGAACCTCTCAAGCGACCTGCAGAAAAAGTTCACGAGCCTTACCTGGATGGTCTGCGCGCACAAGTGCGTGCCAGCCTTGAGATCCTGGAAGGTCTGGCAGCCAAAGGCACCTTCCCTGGCGGCGCCCAGGCCAATCTAGCCGACATCACTGTCGCAGTCGGTTGGTTCTTTCTCAACAAAGCCATGCCTAAAGTGGCAGCACCTGAGCAGTTTCCTAACCTGGCAGCGCTATCCGCGCGCTGCGAAGCCTTACCCGCGTTTAAAGCGTGTCAACTAGAAGGATAGCAATACGCCGCCTCGTGCACCAGCCATGACAAACAAAACATTCCATGGCTGGTGGATGGTGGCAGGCTGCATGGCGGTTGCCATGGTCGCCTGGTCGTTCGCTTTGTACGGCCCGAGTGTTTACCTCCACACCATTAGCCAGACGCATCATTGGTCTATCGGATTAGTCTCGTCCGCGCTGACACTTTCCTTTTTAGTGAACGCGTCTGTTTTGAGTTTCGTGGGTAGTGCAATCACCAAGCACGGACCTCGACTGGTGATGGCGCTCGGCGCAGCGGTCATGGCCGCAGGCTTTGTCGCGATGAGTCAGATCTCAGAGATCTGGCATGTTTACGCGTCCTTTGCTCTGATGGGTCTTGGTTGGTCTTGTTTGTCTACCACTGCGATCACCTCCTCACTCGCACCTTGGTTTGAACGATACCAAGGACGGGCGGTTTCCACCGCTATGCTCGGTGCAAGTATTGGTGGCATGGTGGGTGTCCCCATCCTGCTCGCCTTAATCGCCTGGTTAGGCTTCAACAAGGCAATGATCATAGTCGCCCTAATATTGTTAAGCACCGTATGGTCAGTCAGTTTTTTTATCTTACGCCATCGTCCGCAGGATCTCGGTTTGTATCCAGATGGGGAAGCCCCTGTTTCGCAAGCAAATAAGCCTCTGGCCAAAGTTTGGTCACGGGCTGAAGCACTTCGCACACTCGCACTACGCAGCATCGCCCTCACCTTCGGCTTAGCGCTCATGGTGCAGATTGGCTTCCTCACGCACCAAGTGTCACTACTACTGCCGGCACGTGGCCAAGCTGCCACAGCAGGTTGTGTCACTGCCGCAGCAATGCTCGCCTTCGCCGGACGAATACTCTTAGCCAAATTTTCTGATCGTTTAGATGTCAGGCAAATCGCTTTTGCAGTCTTACTCACCGCTGGTGCGAGCCTTGGCTTGGGATTCCTATTCCCAGATCAAGTATGGGCGCTCGTCGTATGCGTACTCGGCTATGGCTTCACGGCAGGCAATATCACGACACTCCCCCCGGTGATCGTCAGGCGCGAATTCGGTGCGGCTTCCTTTGGGGCCATCTTCGGAATCGCCGCAACGCTGATGCAGCTCATGTCAGCAATGGGGCCTGCTTTTTTTGGACTGCTATACGACCTGAGCGGCGGCTACCGCTTGCCTCTGGGTCTCGCAGCCTTACTCAATGTTTTTGCGGCAGTGATCATCTTGCTCGGTGGCACATCGAAGAATAAGCACTAAGCGCGTCGTTCATACCAAGGCTTGGTCTGATTGACCACCCTGACAACGACCAGCATAAGCGGCACTTCAATCAGCACCCCAACAACGGTTGCAAGGGCCGCACCCGACTGAAAGCCAAATAAACTAATCGCTGCCGCAACGGCTAACTCAAAAAAATTAGAGGCACCAATCAGTGCCGAAGGGCATGCGACATTGTGCTTTTCGCCGAGGCGTCGATTCAGCCAGTACGCCAAGCTCGCATTCAAGACTACCTGAAGCAGTATCGGTACCGCCAACAAGGCAATGATTAAAGGTTGATCGACAATCGATTTACCCTGGAAGGCGAACAACAACACAAGTGTTGCGAGTAAGGCAACAACAGACCACTTCCCTAGCGCCGCGATCGTTCGCTCAAACACGGCGTCGCCCTGCGCAAGCAAGCGTCTACGCCAAAGCTGGGCCAACACAACAGGCAGCACAATATAAAGAACGACAGAGATGATCAAGGTGTCCCAGGGAACGGTGATGGCCGACATCCCCAGTAACAAAGCAACCAGCGGTGCAAACGCAAACACCATGATCGCATCGTTCAGTGCCACCTGAGACAAGGTAAATATCGGATCGCCATTCGTCAGCCGACTCCAGACAAACACCATGGCTGTGCAAGGTGCCGCGGCCAGCAAAATGAGACCCGCAATATAGCTATCGATCTGGTCCTCAGGTAGCCATGGTGCAAAGGCATGCCGAATAAAGAGCCAGGCCAGCAACGCCATTGAGAAGGGCTTCACCATCCAATTGATAAACAGCGTGACACCGATACCGCGCGCGTGCTGGCGAACTTGGCCAAGGGCCGCAAAATCAATTTTGATGAGCATGGGAATGATCATGACCCAGATCAATAGCCCCACTGGCAGATTGACTTGAGCAACCTCTAGCGCGGCAATCGTCTGAAACAGCTCAGGTGCTAATTGCCCCAAGGCAATACCCACGACGATACAAATAAACACCCATAGGGTGAGGTATCGTTCAAAGACATTCATGCGAAACCTTTTTATGCGCGAGTGGTCGGTAAAAATAAAGTGACCAACCAGCATAGCACCAGCATGACTGCTGAGCCAATCAGTGCGGCCAGCAGACCACCCCACTGGTACAGCACGCCCGACAGCAATGTGCCGATTAAGCGTCCCATCGCATTGGCTGCGTAATAAAAGCCCACATCCTCCGCTGCCTTTTCCGATCCGGCGTAAGCCAAGATCAGGTACGAGTGCACCGAAGAGTTCACCGCAAAGGCAAAACCAAACACGCCAAGCCCAATGACAACGACCCACGTCAACTGCGGCACGCTAAATGTCACCGCGAGCGCCAACGCGATCGGCACGAGCGCGAGTAAGCCTGACCACAGCCTTGCAGCAGGCACCTCGGTGGATAGGCCGTCTGTACTGCGCTTAACGAGAGAGGGCGCGATGGCCTGCACCAAGCCATACCCGATTGTCCAAAGGGCCAGAAAACCGCCCACCATCGTAAACGTCCACCCCGAGGCATAGAGAAAGACAGGTACCCCCACCACAAACCATACGTCACGCGCACCAAACAAAACAACACGCGCAGCTGCCAATAAGTTAATCGCACGATTTTTCGCAAAGAGTTCACGCGCTGACTTTGATGCGCGACTCTTACCCATCATGGGCGGCAAGGATGCTAAGACCGCCACGAGCACCACGGCAAGAAGCGCCGCCATTGCCCAGAGCGCACCACGAAAGCCAAGCAGATCCAGCAACAGCCCACCCAGAAAGAACCCAACGCCTTTCATCGCGTTCTTGCTTCCGGTAAACCAGGCCACCCACTTGAACAACTGTCCGGATGCCTCACCCGCGGTAATTTTGATCGCTGACTTACTGGCTGTCTTGGTGAGGTCCTTCGCAACCCCGCAAACCCCTTGCGCCAGCACGACCCACGCCACCGACAAACCAGCGGCCCAGTCGGGTGACAACATCGACAGCAACAAGAACCCGATGATTTGCGTGGCGAGACCGACGCTCAACATGCGGGTGATGCCAAAGCGTGCAGCCAGCCAACCCCCGATGAGGTTCGCCAATACACCAGCGGCCTCATACAACAAGAATAGAAACGCGAGCGTGAAGGGCGAATAGCCCAAGCGATAGAAATGCAGCAGTACCAGCATGCGCAACGCGCCATCGGTGAGCGTAAAGCCCCAATAGGCTGCAGTCACAATCCCATAGTTACGCGCACCCGATGACGACATGCCTACAGGCCTTTGCTATCGAGGATACAGGCTAAATCAACCATCCGGCAGGCATAGCCCATCTCGTTGTCATACCAAGCGTAGATCTTCAATAACGTGCCATCGGTCACCATGGTCGACAAGGCATCCACAATTGAACTGCGCGTGTCACGTGCGTAGTCCGCACTCACCAGAGGGCGGGTCTCAAAACCCAAAATGCCAGCCAAGGGCCCAGCCGCCGCCGTTGCGAACAAGGCATTGACCTCTTCTGCCGTAGTCTCGCGATTAAGCTCAAAGACACAGTCTGTCAACGAGGCATTCAAGACTGGCGCACGCACGGCGTGTCCGTTTAGCTTTCCTTTGAGCTCGGGATAAATCAACGCGATGGCTGTCGCGCTCCCTGTTGTCGTCGGCGCCAGACTCAACATCGCACTGCGAGCGCGACGCAAATCCTTATGCGGCGCGTCAACGACTTGATTCGTGTTCGTAGGATCATGAATCGTCGTGATCTGTCCGTGACGAATACCGATCGACTCATGAATCACTTTGACCACGGGTGCGAGACAATTGGTCGTGCACGATGCAGCCGTCACAATTTTGTATTGTGCGGGATCATACAAATGATCGTTCACACCCACCACAATATTCAAGACGTTACCAACCTTGACGGGCGCCGCAACGATCACGCGCTTGGCGCCACGCTCGAGGTGTCCTTGAATCGTTTCGGGCGTTAAAAACTTTCCCGTACATTCCAGCACCACATCGACACCATAATCACCCCAAGGGATTTCGGCAGACGTCGCGTAGGAAGAAAATCCAAGCGTTTTGTCGTTGATTCGAATCGTTTGTGCATCGTCGGCTTGTATGTCAGCCCGCCAACGACCTTGCACACTGTCGAACTCAAGCAGATGGGCGGTCGCCGCAGCACCGCCTTTGATTTCATTCAAATGCACTACATCGAGTCGATTGCCTGATCGGGGATCATCCCCCTGTCTATCCGCAGCGCCGAGGGCCGAGCGCAGCGCGAGCCGACCGATACGCCCTAGACCATTAATTCCGACTTTCATACTTATTCTCCCGCCTGTCGATTAATTATAAAAGTCAGGCAAAATTCTCCAGTCTTCTACCTTATCAACAATCTATGACGATTGTGTGACAATACCTGCTCTTAGTCCTAGATTCAAAGGCCATTGATGGCAACGCATAATGATCAAGCCGATCGACTTAATGAATTAGAAATGAAGATCGTTCTTGCTGACGACATGCTCGATCAACTGAACCAGACGATATTCAGGCAGCAACAGCAAATTGATGCACTTGCGCAGGAAGTTCGCAACCTACGCCAGCAGCTTCCACAAGAGCGCAATAGTTCCGGGGCGACGCACCTAGACGAGCTTCCCCCACACTACTAGTTCGCCTTGGCAGGTTTAGCCATCACGCTGGCGAACAACTCTAAATCTAGCCAAGCAGCAAGCCAAGCCTGCAATGCCGGAAAACTTGAAGTACTAAACCATTGCGCATTTACACCTGCGAACTGCCGCACGAATGGAAAAATTGCCACATCACTTAGGCACGGAGTATGTCCGCCAAGGTATGGGCCCTGCGCCAACCGCCCCTCAAGATCGTTGAGTAAAACTGCCTCTGCTTGCTGGCGGTAATACGCTGACGAAAACTTTGGATAGCGCTCTGCATATTTATAGCGATCTAGCCAATATTTAAAGTCGGTGTCATTGCGCTGAATCAAAGCACGTTGATCCGCATCATCCGCGTGTTGCAACCACTGCTGGGGATCATGTTGTAGCAAAGCCCAGCGCATGATGTCGAGACTTTGATCAATCACCTGACCGTCCGGACACTGCAGCACGGGCACAGTACCTCTAGGTGATATGTCCAGCATCGCTTGCGGCTTGTCTCGCAAACTAATCTCAATCTGCTCGACGTCGATGCCAGCGATGCGCAGCGCCATCCGCGCGCGCATGGCGTAGGGGCAACGACGATAAGAATAGAGAATTGCTTTAGACATCTAAGCAATAGACCTTCGCTGCAGTAGCAAGAAACAGGCCTTTAACCAACTCACAATATTTTTCATGGGAATCTTGTCTCCGCCAACCACCTCAAAGCGACTAGTTTCTTAGAATCATGGCTTTAATTTGATCAAGCGTCACATAACCTTTGTTATCAACATCGATTTTGCTGAACGCAGAAGCAATACGCGGCATGCCGGCCTTGGCTTCTTCTAGTGTCAACTTGCCATCCGCATTTTTATCCGCTGCAGCAAAACGCTCTTCCGCTTGTTTGATTTCGCTGGCCTGAGTGGCCGTCATTGTCTGCGCAACGCAAACCGCGCTCAATGAAATACCCATCAGGGCGACGAGGCTGGCTATGGTAAGGCGAATATTCACGAATAACTCCAAATAATAGGTTTAGGAAATTTGACTTTAGCACTAGTTAATAAGCCGTCGCCGTGCTACTCCTCACTAAACCTACACTCAAGTTTATTGAGCCATGGATGCGGGTATATTAGGCAACGAGACAAACACATGTCAAACCCTTTTTATCAATTCACACTGAGCGACTGAGCACAATGAAAATCACAA
>CAMBPA010000032.1 GCA_945869355.1 Bordetella parapertussis | reverse complement strand
AGAGCAATACACCTGGTGGAGTAATCGCGGACAAGCCTGGGCCAAGAACGTTGGCTGGCGTTTGGACTATCAACTCGCCACACCGGGCTTAGCAGCCAAGGCCTGTAGCGCGAGCATTTATAAAGATGAGCGCTTCTCGGATCATGCGCCACTCACTATCGATTACGACTTCAGTCTGTCGTAACGCCGAACAAAGATCTCGTCTGTTAGGCGTCGGTGCGTCCGTCGATCCGCTCAATATCGGCGCGGCGCCAACGCAACAGCAGTAACCCCGGCAAAGCAATACCCACTGTTAGCAAAAAAAATGTCGACCATCCCGCGTACAGAACCAAAGGGGGCGTGAGCGGGCCTGCAAGGTAGGTGCGCCCCACTGCCGACAAGGCAGACAACAGCGCGAACTGTGTCGCAGAAAACTCACGCTTGCACAGTCCCATCAGCAACGCCACAAAGGCGGCCGTTCCCATTCCGCCACACAAGTTTTCCAACCCAACACCTGCAGCCAGGAGCCACACATTATGGGGCCCCACCGAGATCAACCAAAACCCAAGGTTGGATACAGCCTGCAACCAGCCGAACAATAACAGTGCGCGGTACAAGCCAAGCTTGGCCATCAAGGCACCGCCCGCCAAGGCACCGATAATTGTCGCTGCTAACCCCAAGAGCTTGTTGACCGTGCCCACTTCGGTCGCCGTATATCCAGCCGCGCGAATCAGAAAGGTGGTCGATAACGCACCCGCAAAGGCATCTCCAAGCTTGTACAGGACAATTAGCAGAAGGACGGTCCATGCTTCGGGTCGTGAAAAAAACTCTTTAAAGGGCTCAACGACTGCACGCGCTAACGATCGTGGCGTATCGGCGGGTACCGCTGGCTCTGGCGCCCAAAACGTCGCCATCGCGACGATCAGCATCAGCACTCCCATCAACATATAGGTCTGCCCCCAGCCAAGCCATTGATCAGCCAGAATTAAGGCCAAGCCACCCGACACGAGCATCGCCAGTCGATACCCCAACACAGATAGCGCGGCACCCGCGCCACGCTCCTCTTTTTGCAGAACATCGCTACGGTATGCATCGAACGCAATGTCTTGCGTCGCAGAACAAAAAGCAACGGCCACCGCAAGCAAAGCGAGCGGCAACAAGCTCTGGCCGGGTGACATCAACCCCATCGCCATCATCCCCAATGCAAGCAATATCTGCATGATGAGCATCCAGCCACGGCGGCGCCCTAAAAACGGCGGCGCATAACGATCGATCACTGGAGCCCACAAAAATTTAAGGGTGTAAGCCGTTCCGACTAGGGTCAAAAAACCAATTTCTTGTAACGAGACCTGCTCAACCGTCGCCCACGCTTGCAACGTGCCTCCCGTCAACGCAAGTGGCAAACCGCTGGCAAACCCCAGCGCCAGCAAGGGCGCAACGCGCCGACGCGTGTACAGCTGTGAGGCTGGGATGCCAGGTTCGCGAAGCGCTTCACTCATGACTGCGCAGCAGTAAAGCGATAAGCCGCCAGCGTGCTTCGCCATCCAGCGAACGACTTTACTTCTTGCTCGTCATTAAAGGTTGCGCGCTCAAGAATCGTAAAGTCGAACTTCGCTGCAAGTCGTTCGAAGTCTTTAAGAGTGCACAGATGTATGTTTGGTGTGTCATACCAGTCATAGGGCATTTGTCCCGTTACAGGCATCCGTCCTCGCAAAATCGACCAGCCATGTGGCCAATAGCCGAAATTAGGAAAGGAGACGATTGCCTCACGCGCGACGCGCACCATTTCGCGCAGAATATGCTCAGTACGATGCATCGACTGCAAGGTCTGCGACAAGACCACCGTATCGAATTGCTGATCGTCGAACATGGCCAAACCGTCTTCGAGGTTTTGCTGAATCACATGTACGCCACGCTGTACGCATGACAACACGCGCGCATCGCTGATCTCAACGCCGACCCCACGAATACCTTTGGTTTGCTTGAGGTGCCCAAGCAGTGCGCCATCGCCACACCCAAGATCAAGCACGCTACTGTCGGGCCGAACCCATTGAGCGATTCGCACCAAATCTGCGCGCAGACTCATCTGAGAAAACTGCGAACTCATGATTGCACCTCGCGATTAAGCTGCGTCAATCCCGCTGCAATCCTAGAAAAATAGGCACGCATCACGCCATGGTAACGCGCATCATCGAGCAAGAAGGCATCGTGACCATGTGGCGCGTCGATTTCGGCGTAAGTCGCTGGCTGTCCATTTTGTAAAAGGGCGCGAACAATTTCACGTGAGCGCGCTGGAGCAAACCGCCAATCAGTCGTAAAGGATACGAGTAAAAAATCTGCGGTGGCAGGTTTGAGCGCGCGAGCAAGGTCTCCCTCGGTCTCACGTGCGGGATCAAAATAATCCAAGGCTCGTGTAATCAACAAATAGGTATTGGCATCAAAGTATTTTGAAAACTTTTCCCCCTGATAACGCAGATAAGACTCCACCTCGAACTCGACACCGTACCCATAGTGATAGGCACCTCCTGCAGCTGGTGCACGCTGTGTACGCCCAAACTTTTCAGCCATGTCGTCATCGGACAGGTAGGTAATATGTCCGACCATGCGGGCGACAGACAAGCCGTTGCGAGGGACAACGCCATGGGCGTAATAATCGCCACCATGAAACTCTGGATCAGTGATGATGGCGCGACGGGCAACCTCATTAAAAGCAATATTTTGCGCAGAGAGTCGAGGCGTACTTGCGACAACAACGCTATGGGCCACGCGTTCAGGTAGAGTCATCGCCCAACTTAAGGCTTGCATTCCGCCTAACGAGCCGCCCATCACGGCGGCAAAGGTCTTCACACCCAGACGGTCCGCGACACGCGCTTGCGCTTGTACCCAGTCCTCCACCGTCAGCACGGGGAATGCTGCGCCCCAAGGTTTGCCCGTCTCTGGCCGAATCGATGCAGGTCCCGTTGATCCAAAACAAGAGCCTGGATTATTAATGCCTATGACAAAAAATATATCGGTGTCGACTGGTTTGCCAGGGCCGACCATGTTGTCCCACCAGCCGATGTCATCCGGATTGTCCGCTGCAACGCCTGCCACATGGTGTGACGCGTTCAAAGCATGACAAATCAACACGGCGTTGCTCGCCTGCGCATTGAGCGTGCCGTAGGTCTCGATCGCCAAATCGTAGGCCTCAAGCGTTTGGCCACTGACCAAGGGCAGTGGCTCGTCAAAATGCATGTACTGCGTGTGGACCACCCCAACAGAGCCGTGTGCGACGGCTGTCAGTGCATGGGGAGCGTCCTGAGCGCTGGGCGTAGTTTTCATACGGACCTTCTTTAGCGGGATTTATGAGGCGCCCGCAAGCGGATCAAGCAAATCGGCGCCAACTGAGTACAAAGTTTAACATTGTCAGACACTTACTTACAAAAGAAGTGCGCATCACAGGGGTTTTGCGAATTTCCAAATACAGTCAGCCAAGGCAAACTAGCCAATTATGTCGACTGTGTAGGGAGACCTCGCTATATGACCACGCCACGACTCACCGGGCGAGAAGTGCAATGCCTAGAGTGGGTATCCAAAGGCAAGACCAGTTGGGAAACCGGTCTGATCCTTGGACTGACCGAACGCACAGTGAATTTTCATCTTCGCAACGCCTGCGCCAAACTAAAAGTCTATGGACGACAGGCAGGTGTTGCTCAAGCATTGCGCTTGGGTTTGCTCAATTGCGCGCCATACCCCGCCGCTGCCCCGCAATCGACTCTGCCAACTAACGAAGCACCAACGATCGTATGAACTCTGAGGCGTTCTCAAGCGAAAGCGATTGTGTCGGGCCTGAAACCACAACCTGGATCAGCATCCCACGATGCACGAGCACTCTACCCAGCAACCGGGAAGGTCGACCGTTTACTTCCGTCTCGAGGGTGAAGACCTTACCCGAGACAGCCTGCGCCGGAACACTTTGCCCGACCCGCCGATAAAGCGCCTGAACAAACGCGTCAACGAGCATCTGTGCCTTGGCCGGGTCTACGGTTTGATCTAGAGCAGCGTAACCAACAGAAAACACTGCATCGCCCACTGCGGCGGAGGTTAGTGAGAACGCGAGGGTCAGCCCTTGCACCTCGATCTTGCGCTGCTCGGTTTGCGTGCGGGCAGGAAACATCACCACGGCACGATCCTCGGCGACAGGCAGTTCGCGCCAGTTGTACTCAGGCGTGCAACCAGACAACCACACAAGGGGTACCCACAATAGCCAGAGGGATATGAATTTGCGCATCTCGTTGGTCCGTCTACAAAAATATCTTTGAAATCTTCAAAATTGACTTTGATTTTAGTGCTCAACGCGCATCAGGGCTGGTAGCTTAAAATGGACTGTCTGACAAAGTTTAAAGGTCTTCTTGTGTCTATGCTGTCTACCCGCCTCGACCGACTGCTTGCGCGTCCCGCCGTTCTGCGCCAGTCCCTACGCGGAATCGAAAAAGAAGGCCTGCGCGTTGATCAAGCCGGACTGCTTTCCATGAAAGCACACCCGCTTGCGCTGGGCTCTGCCCTAACCCATCCCCGCGTGACGACTGACTACTCCGAAGCGCTGCTTGAGCTCATTACGGGCACCCATACGACGGTCGATGCGCTCATAGCCGAGATCGACCAGATCCATCGCGTCGTGGCCACAACGATGCCCAGCGAGCTGATGTGGAACCACTCTATGCCAGCGCACTTGCCCGCAGATGCCGATATCCCAATCGCTTGGTATGGCACCTCAAATACCGGCATGATTAAGCACGTGTACCGACGCGGACTGGCTGCGCGTTACGGCAAGACGATGCAATGCATCGCGGGTCTGCATTACAACTTTTCCTTCGACGAAGGCATCTGGGATCTGCTCGATCTTAAACAAGAGAGCGCACAAGATCGCCGCTCTGCCGGATATATCGCGTTAATCCGCAACTTCACGCGTTACAACTGGTTACTCATGTATTTGTTTGGCTCCTCGCCCGCCGTATCGACAGACTTTCTACGTGGAAGTGTCGGCGACCTTGAGTCACTCACTCCCAACACGATGTATCTGCCTTATGCCACCAGCCTACGCATGAGTGACCTCGGTTACCAAAACAAGGCGCAGTCCGGTCTGAAGCTCTGCTATAACGATCTCAATATGTTTCTGCAGCGCCTGTACGATGCCGTCACGACACCGTGGCCTTCATACCAAGAAATCGGCACCCACCGCAATGGCGAATGGATTCAACTGAACACCAATGTGTTACAAATTGAGAACGAATTCTACTCAAGCATTCGTCCTAAACGTACAACAGGTCCTTGCGAACGCCCCATCACTGCGCTCGCCGAACGTGGCGTGCAATACATCGAGGTGCGCTGTCTAGACATTGATCCAAACGAATCCATTGGTATCTCTGCGCAAACGGCGCGCTTTGTCGACGCATTCTTACTGTTTTGTGCGCTAGAAGAAAGCCCCGAGTTCACCGATAGCGGTTGGTGTCCGGAAAGTGCTGCAAACTTTGCACAAGTCGTTAAAGAAGGCCGACAGCCGGGACTGCTGCTCAAACAAAATGGACTCGAGATCCCGTTAGCCGACTGGGCGAACGACCTCCTTGATCAAATAGCACGCTGTGCGCAGACTTTTGGTCACACTCTTGGCGACGATAGGTACGTTTCAGCTGTGGACGCACAGCGCGCCAAAGTCCGTGACCCCCAACAGACACCTTCTGCCCAGTTTCTCGAACAACTCAAACGCTCAGGTGGATCTTTCCATGATCACGCACTAAGCATGAGCAAGGTCCACGCCGAGGAGCTGCGCAAAAAGGGATTGACCGCAGCCGAGTTCGCGGCAGCCCAAGCGCAAGCCACACAATCGTTGCTGGATCAGCAAGCAATCGAGGCCTCCGATGAGGAGAGTTTTGACGAATATGTCGCCCGCTTTCAGTCAGCACTCAAGGCGCCGCACGCTAATTAAAAGACCGCGGGGAAATAAAGGAACACTTGGTGTTTGCCGATGCTAAAGGCCTTTGCACGGCGAGCTGGCGCGCCCGACAGGAATCGAACCTGTATCGAGAGCTTCGGAAACTCTTATTCTATCCATTGAACTACGGGCGCCACGATACGAATTATAGCGGCTGCAGTTTACCGTCCCAGTTTTCTGACGAAGCTCTTGCGATCCCGCTATAATCCTCGAGTTTTTAAGTCAACTACTTGCAGGATCTGGTCATGAGCAACACGCAGCCACACGAAGAAGAGCACCACTCGCCCATCAAGACGCCCAAGCAACTGATTATTACGGTCGCGCTGTCGTTCATCTTGCCGGTCATTATCATTATTCTGTTGGCCAATATGGTCACCGCGGGCGTGACAGTCGGCGCCGGCTCTGACACCCTCAGCCCAGAAGCGACCGCTAAGCGCATTGCTCCGGTTGCACGCCTGGACCTCGTCGACGCAAGTGGTCCAAAAGTCTATAAAACGGGCGAACAAGTCTACAAAGCTGTTTGTGCTGGCTGTCATATTGCCGGCGTGGCGGGCGCTTTAAAATTCGGCGATACAACTGCTTGGTCGACCGCAATCGGCACGGGTCTGAGTGCGATGGTTGCAAGCGTGGTCAAGGGCAAAGGCGCCATGCCCGCCAAGGGCGGCAATCCTGCTCTGGACGACTATGAAATTGCACGCGCGGTTGTCTACATGACAAACAGTGCTGGCGGCAAATTTGAAGAACCTGCCGCTCCTGCACCTCAAGCACCTCAAGCACCTGCCGCCAAATAAATTGACGCGTCAGGCGGTCGCCAGCGACCGCCCCCGGCTGCACACGTCGTTGCAACCACAAGCTTGAACGGTACCGAGGATCTCCGGTGGCATCCTGTATGTTGCGCAGCGAGCATGTGTTTGTCTCAGCGCTACCACGTCGTCTAGATTTTTGGCGCAGAACCTTGGCCGATATTGAATAAGTAAACCGTGCTGTAGCTGGTCCGTTAACTTGTTTTATTCAACATCGCCCGCAGCATATCTAGACGATTCTTCGGACTCATGGTGTCAGGTTGCAGCTGCAGTTCGGCCGCAGACAATCCCATCTCTTCAATAAAGCGTGAAGGCTCGCGCACGAAATCTTCGCGTCCGCGCCGACGCTTTTGACACCAACTTAGATGCAAACTACGCTGCGCACGCGTGATCCCTACATACATCAAGCGGCGCTCCTCCTGAATACGCGAGGCTAGCGCATCAGCTACTTTTGTTAAATCGACATCTTCATCATCGCGTCCCAGATGGGGTAACAAGCCTTCTTCGACTCCGAGCAAATATACATGGGGGTACTCTAAGCCTTTCGATGCATGCAGCGTTGAAAGCTTCACGGCGTCGGGCTCTTGCTCGTCTTCACGATCAAGCATTGTCACTAATGCAACGTGCTGAACAAGATCTAACAAGCCCATTGTATCCGCCTCGGCCTTGCGCTTGAGCCAACCGACTAACTCCAAGACATTCTGCCAACGCGATTGGGCTGCTTTTTCATCTAAGGTGTCGTACAAATACCGCTCGTATTGAATCGCACTGAGTAAATCATCCAGAATGATTCCTGCCGGTTCAGCCGCCGGCACTGGCTGCCCTGTTTCGCCTCGGCCAGCTCGAAAACGAATCCGATTAATAAAGTCACCAAACGTACGTAAGGGCTCTAACTGACGCGTGGCGAGACTCGTTTCGATACCCTGCTCAAAGAGCGCCTCAAACAAGGAAATCTGACGCTCGCCGGCATACTGGCCCAAGGTTTGTAATGTTGCCTGTCCGATTCCCCTTTTGGGCGTGGTCGCCGCGCGGATGAAGGCAGGGTCATCGTCCTCGTTGGCGACCAAACGCAAATAAGCCAATACATCGCGTACTTCTGCTTTATCAAAAAAACTCTGGCCCCCAGAGATTGTGTAAGGGATATGTAAATTCCGCATCGCCTGCTCAACGATTCGCGCCTGATGATTCCCGCGATACAACACCGCAAAGTCCTTCCAAGAGGCTCGTTTTTCAAAACGCGCTGCAGAGATCTTCATGGCAACATTTTCTGCCTCGGCCTCATCGCTCACCATTGCCGTCACGCTAATGGCGTCTCCCATACCATGCTCAGACCACAGCTTCTTTTCAAACAGCTTGGGGTTCTTAGCGATGACGTGATTGGCTGCTGCCAAGATGCATTGACTAGAGCGATAGTTTTGCTCAAGCTTGATCAAACGAATTTGAGGATAATCTGTCGTCAGTTTGGCTAAATTTTCGATCGTTGCACCCCGCCAAGCATAGATCGCCTGATCATCGTCGCCGACGGCCGTGAACATCGCGCGCACACCCGTTAACCACTGCACGAGCCGATACTGACAAACGTTGGTATCTTGATATTCGTCTACTAATAAATAGCGAACTCGCTGTTGCCAACGTTCTCGGACCTCTTGATGCTGTTCAAAGATCTTAGCGGGAAGCGCAATCAAATCATCAAAATCAACCGCCTGATAGGCAGCGAGTGTCGCGTTATAGCTGCGGTACACCTTTGCTGCTTCGACCTCGTTCGCCGTGGCGGCAATATTCGCTGCAACATCCGGATCTATTAACCCATTTTTCCAAAGCGATATCGTTTGTTGCAGCGACCGCAAGCGACCACGATCAGTGGTTGCCAACAGATCCTGAATGATCGCCATGGCATCATCAGAATCAAAAATAGAAAATTGAGGTTTTAACCCTGCGAATCGGGCCTCTTCGCGCAAAATGCGTACTCCTAACGAATGAAACGTACTGATCGTCAGACCTTTGGCTAAAGATGGATCGACCAATAGCTTGACTCGATCCTCCATTTCACGGGCAGCTTTGTTCGTGAAGGTCAGCGCGACAACATTGCGTCCAGCATAGCCACACTCGCGCAATAAATAAGCGATTTTTTGCGTAATCACACGCGTTTTTCCTGATCCGGCTCCCGCAAGCACAAGACAAGGGCCATCCAGATACAAGACGCCCTCGCGTTGCGACGGATTCAGGCCGGTAGTTTCAAATTTTGACATCGGGGCTAATTAAATTTCCAGCGGGTCTACTTCTAGTTGCCAATTGATGCGTCGAGTAGCGGGATCTTGACTCAGTGCAAGCATCCAATGTCGAAGCAACTGCTGCATCGATGGACGGTGCGTGCTCTCGACAAGCAATTGTGCACGGCACATGTTGTCGACACGCACGATACGTAGCGGTACCGGATCATACAAGGTGATGAGCTCGGCGCTGCCCAACTTCGACGACAACGTCATGGCAATATCTCGCGCAGCACTTAGGAAGTCTAATGCGGTGTTGAGTTCACGC
>CAMBPA010000031.1 GCA_945869355.1 Bordetella parapertussis | reverse complement strand
GGCAGGGTTTGCAGACAACGGTATGCCGCTCGGGATGCAGTTGTTAGGCAAGCCGTTTGATGATGCAACGATGGTGCGTATTGGGATTGCTTTCCAGAACGCAACCGATTGGCACTTGAAGCGCCCGAACCTGTCAGCGCTAGGGCTCTAAGTTCGATCACTAAGCGTGTTTTTTGCTTAGGTTAGTAAACAAAAAAGCCGCGCGGGGTATGCCGCGCGGCTTTTTATGTCTGCGCTGCTAAGGTCTTAGTTGCGTCCCAGCGTCGACTTCACGCGTGCCAAGAAAGCGTTGCCATCAAAGCCAACTTCTTTGGCTCGTGCAAGCCACGCGTCATACGTGGGCTTCACAAACTTCTGGTCAAACAAGCGTGCGCGCTCCGCAGGTGGCGCTTCCCACAAGATTGCGCCATTCTTCTTCATGTTGTCGTAGGCCGCTTGCGTGAACTTGCTTTGTGTTTCTAGCGCCTCTTTTTGCACCAGCAACATTTCAGCTTTCATTTTCGCTTGCAGGTCAGCGGGCAACTTGTTCCATACATCTTCGTTAATTAGCACAGCCCAGCCGTTGATCGGGCCCAAGCTCCAGTTCTGCACGTTCTTGGCGACGCGCCAGTATTCTTGGCCGTTACCGTAGCAGGATGAAGTGAACAAACCGTCGATCACGCCGCGCTCAAGCGAAGGCATGACTTCTGGCAGAGCCAGTGGAACAGGCTTTGCACCAAGCGCATTCATCAATACAGCGGTCTGTGGGTTGTGGACACGCAAGCGCTTGTTACGAAAATCTTCTAATGTGTGGATAGGTGTCTTTGAGAACAGTGCTTGTGTACACCAGGCGCCTTCGGCCAACACAATAGACTTGTAGCGATCTTTCCAGATCTTTTGGGTGTCGGCAAACCAGAACGCCTCGCCAACTTTTTTGTAGTCGTCCATGCCTTCGATCAGGCCTGGCAGGTTAAAAATTCCAAAGCGTGGCTCTTCAGCCGTCAGGTAGCTGTGCAAGCCGGCTGACATTTCTACACGGCCTTCTCGTACAGCCGACACGATTTGTGTGCCAGGTACCAACGAGTCACTGATGTTGATTTTGACGCGGCCATCGGTCGCTTTCGCGATACGTGCTGGGATGGTTTGCACGACAACCGTGTATGGATCAGTCGGAGCGGGAATAACCGCCAAATTGAACTCGAAGTTTTGCGCTTGCGCTGCGCCGCACAGCAGCAGCAAAGCTAAGGCTGACTTTTTAAATATATTTTTCACTTGCATGAAGAGTCTCCTAGGGTGTTGAATGGAATTATTGTTATGTTGATTCAGTTCACCACAAACGATCAGATCCAACAAGAGGTTTGACGGACACAAAGATATTTGAGGGGTAGATATGCATTCTGAGACGAGCCGGCCGGTTCTTGCCGCATTTGCCGATCACGCAGGCAAATTTTCTGCGATGGTTAGCGGTCTGGGGCTACTGGGCATTGCCGGCATCATTTGCTGGGAAGTGTTTGCGCGCTATGTGATGAACGAACCCACAACTTGGGTGACCGAGATCGCCACCTATATGCTGGTTGCCGTGTCCTTTTTGGGGCTCGCTGCAGCGCAGCAAGCGCGTGCCCATATCTATGTGGAGCTGGTTGTCGATCGACTGAGCGAAAAGCGGCAGAAAGATTTTCTGGCGTATGCAAATTGGATCGCTTTGTTCTTTGTCTTTTTTTGTTGTTGGCAAACGGGAATTTTTGTTTATGGCGAGTATGTAAACGGCACGCGCGATTGGGGATTGTTGTCCACGCCCCAGTGGATACCGGAGACCCCGATTTTGATTGGGTTTGTGCTGTTCGGATTTTCCTTGCTCGGAGAAAACCTTGGTGTGCGTGCAGCGCATACCGCCCTACGGTCTTGGATCGTCGTACTCTTGTTAACGGCCTTAGTCGTTGGCTTATGGTTCTTTGGTCGACAACTCGTCATGATTCAAGGGACTCGACTTGACTGGGGCACGCTTCTCATTTGCCTCGTCACGATACTGCTGATTGCAGCCGTGAGCGGTGTGCGGATTGCCTTTGCGGTTGCGGCGACGATTGGTGGCCTGGCACTCTTGTTTTGGTTCGCGCGTACATTACCTATTTTGGCGATCGGTGGCTTACTTGCCCTAGCGATCCTGGGGCTGATGCTTGCGGGTGTGCGTATTGCGATTGCGTTGGGCGTCGTGGGTGTCATTGGTCTTTATGTATTGCTACCTAAGCCACAATTGCTGACGATCGCAGAGAGGGCTTGGAGTAGTGTGAATTCGTTCACACTCACAGCAGTGCCGATGTTTGTATTGATGAGCACCTTGCTGATGCAAAGCGGAGTGACGGGCCGCATGTTTGACTCCTTGGTACGTTGGTTTGGCCGCACGCCAGGAGGCTTGGCCCACGCCAGTGTGGGAGCTTCGGCAATTTTTGCTGCGGTCTCTGGTTCAAGTGTTGCCACAGCGGCGACGCTCGGGCGGGTCGCCTGCCCCGACATGATCAAGCGTGGCTATAGTCCCAAATTAACGTACGGGGTGACCGCGGCCGGTGCAACGCTGGGCATCATGATTCCGCCTAGCATACCGATGGTGATTTACGGCAGTGCGGTCGGCGCACCCGTCAACGTATTGTTCATCGCAGGAATCGTTCCTGGTTTATTGTTGGCTGTCATGTTCATGGTGACGGCTTACATCTGGTCAAAGTCGATCCCCGGTTCTGCTCCTCCGGGTCGAGCCTATTCTTATCAAGAAAAGTTCGCCTCGATCGGCAACATCGTGCCGTTTTTGACTGTGATCGGAGCCGTACTGGGTTCGCTCTATGCAGGCATTGCGACACCAACCGAAGCAGGTGCCTTGGGCGCTGCAATGGCTGCGGTCTTGTGTATTTTGTACCGCCGCTTTACTTGGAAGATGCTTTACGAGACGGCAGTTGAAACCGCGAGCGTCACGGCCTTCATCATGTTGATCGTGGTCGGTGCAGCGATTCTCAGTTGGGTTTTTGATTATTTGAAAGTACCCAGGACCTTGGTCGAATCGATCAAAGAGGCAAATGTGTCGCCTTGGATGGTGATTGCGCTGATCTCTTTGATCTACGTGATTCTCGGCATGTTCGTCGAATCGATCTCGATGATCCTGATGACCTTGCCTGTAACCTATCCTGTGGTGATGGCGCTTGGTCTGGATCCGATTTGGTTTGGTATTTATCTAGTCACCATGGTTGAGGTGGGTTTGATTACGCCGCCTGTTGGTATGGTGCTCTTTGTATTACGTGGTGTCAGTGGCAGCGTGTCGCTCAAAGAAATTTCTGCAGGCGCATTACCGTTCGTCGGCATCATCCTGATTTTTGTCGCGATTATGTTTATCTTCCCTGAGCTGATCGCCTGGCTACCTTCCAAAGTTCAATAATTACTGGAGATTGCAATGACTAAACCCTCACTTGGCTTTGTTGGCGTGGGCCGCATGGGTGCACCGATGGTGCAGCGCTTGCTGGCTGCGGGCTTCACCGTCACTATTTGTGATCCCGTACCAGCCGCGGTGGACGCGTTGGTGAAACAAGGTGCGGTCGCAGCAAAAACGCCACGCGATGTGGCCGATCAAGCCGATATCGTCTTTGCAAGCGTCCCCACACCTAACATCGTCAAGCAGGTTGCAGTCGGTGGTGATGGGGTCGTGCATGGCAAGCGCATCAAAATATTTGTCGACCTGTCCACCACGGGTCCGAAGACCTCTGCCGAAGTGAATCAAGCACTGGCCTCTGCAGCGCGTCCGGTGGTGATGGTGGATTGCCCCGTGAGTGGTGGGGTGGCCGGCGCAGAAAAAGGCACGCTGTCGCTCATGATCGCAGGTCCCGCTGCGGCCCGGGCAGAACTTGAGCCCGTCATGAAAGAACTCGGCCGCATCCTGTTATGTGGCGACACGCCTGGGCAAGCGCAAATGATCAAGGTGGCTAACAATCTTGCGTCTGTCGCGTGTATGGCCATTAGCTGCGAAATGCTGGTGCTGGGTGCCAAGGCAGGTGTGGACCCCCAGATCATGATGGAAATCATTAGCGTGAGCAGCGGTCGCAGTGGCGCCATGCAAGATAAGGTGCCCAAGCACATTTTGCCGCGCACGTTTGATTTTGGGTTTTCCAACGCCCTGTCTTATAAAGACGCGCGCCTGTGTCTGGACGAGGCCGAGCACCTGGGCGTGCCGCTGGTGATTGGTAACGCGGTGGGCCAGGTCCTCAACATGAGCAAAGCCCAGTTCGGGCCTGATGCCGACTTTACCAACATGATCCGCCTGTTTGAGCAGTGGGCTGGGGTCGAGGCCATTCCACACAAAAAGGGCGCTAATAAAGCGTCATAATCCGCGCCGGCGCGAGGGATTAGCGAAAAAGCCGTTAAAATACAAAGCTTTCCCTTGAATTCTCTGCCTCAAAGAAGATCGTGCCAATCTACGCTTACAAATGCACCGCCTGCGGCCATGCCGAGGACGTGCTTCGAAAGATTTCTGACAAGCCTTTAACCGTCTGTCCCCAGTGCAATCAAGAGACCTACGCCAAGCAGGTCACCGCTGCGGGCTTCCAGCTTAAAGGCTCGGGCTGGTACGTCACCGACTTTCGTAACAACAGCAGCGCGGGAGCCAAGAAAGCCGAGGTCGCCCCCGACACCACGGCTGCGGATGCCAAGCCGGCCGCCGGCGATAGCAGCAGCGCGTCAGCGTCCTCCGATGCCAGCTCAGGCGCTGCGTCTAGTGCGGCAGCGAGCGGTTCAAACGGCGCGTCAAATAGCAGCGCAAATAGCAGCTCAAGTAGCAGTTCAAACAACAGTTCAAACACCGCTGCCTCGGCCAGCAAACCTGCTGCACCTGCCGCCTCCAGCTCTTCCAGCTCCTCGGGCTCAAGCTCGGGTAGCAGCGCGCCTTAAGCCGCCGCACCCGCCACATCATGCGCGCCTTCAAAACATACTTCATCACAGGGCTGCTCGTTTGGGCGCCCGTGGTGATTACCGTTTGGGTGCTCAGTGTGTTGGTCAACACGCTTGAAAGCGTGGTGCCAAGTTTCTTGTCTCCGCAGGCCTTGTTTGGCCGAGACATCCCTGGCTTTCGGGTGGTCGTCGTGTTGGTGGTGCTGTTTGTCACCGGGATTTTTGCGGCTAACTTTTTAGGCCGGAGTGTCTTGCGCTTCTGGGAAGCCGTTCTGGGCCGCATCCCGCTTGTGCGCTCTATCTATACTTCCGTCAAGCAAGTGAGTGACACCTTGCTGGCACCGAATGGCCAAGCCTTTCGTCAGGCCGTGCTGGTTGAGTATCCACGCGCAGGTTGCTGGTCCATAGGCTTTCTCACTGGTATCTCTGGCGGTGAAGTCGCCGAGCACTTGCCTGGCGAGCATGTCAGTGTGTTTGTACCCACCACCCCAAACCCGACGGCCGGATTTTTATTGATCGTACCGCGCAGCGAAATCAAACCGCTCAATATGTCGGTTGATGCAGCGCTGAAGTACATTGTTTCCATGGGTGTAGTGGCGCCAGCCCTCCCCAAGCAATAAGTTTGTTGAAGTCTCAGTATCCGATTAATTTTTGTTAGATCTGTTTCGCTCGATCTTTTGGAGTTTGCATGCGTACCTGCTACACCGGCCAGGTTTGTCGTGACCATCTCGGTCAAACCGTTACCCTTTTTGGCTGGGTACATCGTCGTCGTGATCATGGCGGCGTCATTTTTATCGACATGCGCGATCGCGCCGGTCTGGCGCAGATTGTGTTCGATCCAGATAATGCCGAAGGCTTTGCGACGGCGGAGCGCCTGCGTAATGAATTTTGTATTCGTGTAACCGGTCTGGTGCGCGAGCGTCCTGCAGGTACAAGCAACAGCGACTTGGCGTCTGGTGAAATCGAAATTCTCTGCCGCGAAGTTGAGATCCTCAACCCCTCAGTGACCCCACCCTTCCAGCTCGATGACGAAAACCTGTCCGAGACCACACGTCTGACCCACCGAGTGCTGGATTTGCGCCGTGGTCAGATGCAACGCAACATGATGTTGCGCTATCGCGTATCGATCGAAGTGCGTAAGTTTCTGGATGACCTCGGCTTTATCGATATCGAAACCCCCATGCTCACTAAGAGTACACCCGAAGGCGCGCGCGACTACCTTGTACCGTCACGCGTCAACGCCGGTGAGTTTTTTGCTTTGCCCCAGTCGCCACAGCTCTTTAAACAGATGTTGATGGTGTCGGGCTTTGATCGTTACTACCAGATCACAAAGTGTTTCCGCGATGAAGACTTGCGTGCCGATCGTCAGCCTGAATTCACCCAGATCGATTGCGAAACTTCCTTCCTGAACGAAACAGAAATCCGTGCGATCTTCGAGTCGATGATTCGCCACGTGTTCAAAGCCGTACAAAACGTTGATCTCGCTGAGACCTTTCCGATCATGCCTTACAGCGAAGCGATGCGTCTGTACGGGTCAGACAAACCTGATCTGCGCGTCAAGCTTGAGTTCACCGACTTAACCGACGTCATGAAAGATGTCGATTTCAAAGTCTTTGCCCAAGCCGCTACCACCGAAGGCAGTCGTGTTGTAGCTTTGCGTGTGCCACTAGGTGGTTCGATCTCGCGTAGCGAAATCGACAACTACACCAAGTTTGTCGCGATCTACGGCGCAAAAGGGTTGGCCTGGATCAAGGTCAACGAAGTGGCGAAGGGCCGCGATGGCTTGCAGTCGCCCATCGTGAAGAATCTGCACGACGCTGCGCTTGCGGAAATGATTAAGCGCACCGGCGCACAAGACGGCGATCTAATTTTCTTTGGTGCGGATCGCGTCAAGGTTGTGAACGATGCGATTGGCGCCTTGCGCGTCAAAATCGGCCACAGCGAATTTGGTCGTGCCAATGGTTTGTTCGAGAACGTCTGGAAGCCTTTGTGGGTCGTTGACTTCCCCATGTTCGAATACGACGAAGAAGCCGACCGTTACGTCGCGGCGCACCACCCGTTTACCAGCCCCAAAGATGGTCACGAAGATCTCTTGGACACCGACCCGTCAAAGGCGATCGCAAAAGCCTACGATATGGTCTTGAACGGCTGGGAGATCGGCGGTGGTTCGGTTCGTATTCATCGCGAAGAAGTGCAGAGCAAAGTATTCCGTGCCTTGAAGATTGATGCCGAAGAAGCGCAGCTCAAGTTTGGCTTCTTGCTCGATGCCTTGCAGTATGGCGCGCCTCCGCATGGGGGTATCGCGTTTGGTTTGGACCGCATCGTCACCATGATGACCGGTGCCGAATCGATTCGTGATGTGATTGCTTTCCCCAAGACACAGCGTGCACAGTGCTTGCTTACCCAAGCCCCTTCGCCCGTCGACGAGAAACAATTGCGCGAACTGCATATCCGCTTGCGTCAAGCAGAAATCAAACAGCCGTAAGCCCACAGGCAGGGTGGGTCTGTTGACCCGCCCTAACCCCCATGTCACTTCTGCGCATCGTTAGCTATAACATTCATAAAGGACGTTCGCTCTCCGGACGCGATTCGATGGGTGCGCTACGCCTCGGCCTGCATGGTTTGCGAACAGATCTGTTGTTTTTACAAGAAGTGCAGGGGCGCAACGATCGCTACGCGCGCCTCACCGCACAGCACGAATCACTTGCGGCCGCCTTGCATATGGATTGTGCCTACGGGGGTAATGCGATTCGTAGCAAAACCGACCATGGCAACGCCTTGCTCTCCAGTCACCCGATTCTTAACTACGAGAATCAGGATATTTCTGATCACAAACTTGAGCAGCGCGGCCTGCTGCATGGCGTGATTGATGTCGGTGGGCGCGAGGTGCACTGTTTTGTCGTGCATTTGGGCTTATTTGCAGGGGGGCGGATCCGGCAGATCGAAGTGATGGCCGAACGCATTAAGCGCATGGTTCCTGACGGCGCGCCGATGTTGATCGCAGGTGACTTCAACGACTGGAAAGATCGCCTAGCACCCTTCTTTGTGGAGCAGCTCGGTGTGTACGAGGTGTTCGCCCATTCACCCCGCACTCAGGGCATGCTGCCAAAGTTTCGTGAATCCCTTCATCAGTTACGCGGTATTTGGCGAGGGGAAACAGCAGAGCAAATACGCGCCGGAATTTTTCGTCGCCAATACGTGCGAGTGAATCAGCTTTCTACACAGGGGGCGCAAAGCGCCTTGCCGCCACCGCGTACGTTTCCGTCCGCGTTTCCCTTGCTCAGACTCGATCGTATTTATCAGCGTGGCTTCGCCGTGCGTAGCGCAAAAGTATTGCGTGGGCGTCCGTGGTCACAACTGTCAGATCATGCGCCGATTTTTGCTGAGCTAGAGTTACCTTAAACAGTGCGCACGTTTAATACTGCGCGCCCTTGCCCGACAGCGCCACGCCAGTGCGTAGTAAGACGTAGGCGCAGGCATCTGTCGCGCGTGCGAACCAAGAGCGCTCGTGATAGAGCGAGGGTTCAACGATTTGGCTGCCTTGGGCAAAGGCTTTTTCCAATGAGTGGGTCAGGGTGGCAGTAAAGGCCGCATCATCTATAACGATGTTGGTTTCGCGTGCGAGTAGTAGGCTGAACGGATCCAGATTAGATGAGCCTACGATAGACACGCTATCAATCACGGCGACCTTGGCATGCAGATAGCTCGGCAAGTATTCATAGATAGCGATGCCATGTTTCAAAAATTGCTGATAAATCCAGCGCGTCGCATGGTACTGCATCCGATATTCGATTTTGCCTTGCAAGAGCAGCCGCACACGCACTCCCCGTGCCGCCGCATCGATCAGTGCGCGACGTAATTTATGTCCCGGTAAGAAATAGGCATTGGCGATCACGATCTCATGGCGTGCTGCTGCAATATGTGCAAAGTAGGCCGCTTCAATCGTGCGGCGGTAACGCAGGTTATCGCGCAGCACCAGAGCGGCACGCACCGTGCCGTGGTGTGCGTGCGGCAAGTGGTTGCGCGCATAAGCGGTATGTTTAAAGCGCAGTAGCCGCAGACGCAAATGGCGTACATGCTTGCGCTTCCACTGTTTGATCGTGACGGGAGCCTTGACTGATGTGTCGTCGTACAACGCTTCGTTAGATAAGGGCCAGCCAATTTGCAGCCATAGCAAATCTTGGGCGCGCATCAGTTCGATTGCAAGCGGGCCAGTCAGCCGCACGGCATAGTCAAAACGCGGTTCTTTCGGTTCTCGACTTGCGAGCAGTTCTTGTTCAGACAAACCAGAGTAATCATCCTCGATATTGATGCCACCGATAAACGCGAGATGACTATCTACCAGAGTCGTCTTGCGATGCATGCGGCGCAGACGCAAAAAATCAAACGATTGAACGCTTAAATATTTAGGCTCGGGTCGGTAAATCCGACACTGCGCACCGACAGCACGCAAGAGGGATTGAATGGTGCGATCATCTTGTGCGCTGCCATAGCCATCGAGTACC
>CAMBPA010000030.1 GCA_945869355.1 Bordetella parapertussis | reverse complement strand
CCATCGTCATCATCCAGAAATTAAAGCGCAACTCGATCAGCTGGCGGGGCATCCTGTTGGGCTGACGTTCGTGCCTCACCTCGTACCCATGATTCGGGGGATGCTGAGCACGATTTACGTTCGCATTTTGCCTGAGGCGCGCGATACCGATTATCAAGCGCTGTTTGAAAGCCGCTATGCTAATGAGACCTTTGTCGATGTGTTGCCCGCAGGCAGCTTACCCGACACGCGTTCGGTGCGTGCCTCGAATACGTTACGTATTGCATTGCATCGCCCGGGCAGTGGTGATCGCCTGATTATTTTGGTGGTTCAAGACAATCTGGTGAAAGGCGCCGCTGGTCAGGCCATACAGAACATGAACTTGATGTTCGGGTTAGCTGAAAGCACGGGCCTGAATCAGGTAGCGATTCTTCCGTAACGCATGCTAAAGAGCGCAGGCCGAACGTTTGTTTTCTGGAGTGCCGGCGCGTTGCTGCTCATTGCAGCCGGTGCGGCCGCTGGAATTTTTTTTACACAACGACCCAGCGCGCAGGATGTTGCCTTGCACTTGCGTACCGAGAGGCTCGCCCAAGCTGCGATTCGTGGCGAACTCGAGACGCAAATCCGGGACGCTCAGACCCGCCTTGAGCAATTGCGCAGCGAACTGACCATAGAGCGCGCTGCACGCACCGAGTTTGAAAAAAATCTCAGCCAGCTTCAAGTTGAATGGAGTCGTCTCAAAGAGCACCTAGCGTTCTATGAGCAATTGCTACCCCTTGGTCCCCAGGGCTCGATTGCCTTGCGCGCCGTCGAGCTTGAGCGTAACGGCCAAAATCTGAACTATCGCGTGTTATTGATGCGCAGCGGTAAGCCCGGCGAGCGTGTGAGTGCCCGGCTGCAGTTCGTCGCTTCTGGGGTAGTCGGCGACAAAGAGGTGGAAGTGGCTTTGCTCCCTTTGCAGGCAGTCCCAGATCAAAATGTTGCGTCGACGGCTGTGCCAAGAGGCACCACAGGCGTAGCGGACAGCTTAAAACTCAGTTTTGAGCAGTTTCAGCGTAGCCAGGGGGTTTTGGCGGTGCCCAGCAACATGACCGTGAGGTTTGTGACGGTGCAGGTTTTAGATGGCGATATTGTCCTTGCATCGCGCAGGGTTGATCTCTAGGCGTCTCACGGGTTTGCGTTATACTTGACTATCTTAGTCGGGTATCATTGTTAGTATTAGTCAGTCGCCCTTCAGCAGGGCAGGAGCTACACCATGAGCACAATTACTCAGACCGTTGATTTGCAGGCACCACCCACTCCGATTCTTTTTACAGATTCGGCTGCGGCGAAAGTCAAAGACTTGTTGATTGAAGAAGGCAATGCCAACCTCAAGTTGCGTGTGTTCGTTCAAGGTGGGGGTTGCTCGGGCTTTCAGTACGGCTTTACCTTTGATGAAGACGTCAATGAAGACGACACCACACTAGAAAAAAATGGTGTGGCGTTGCTCGTCGATCCGATGAGTTTTCAATATTTGGTTGGCGCTGAGATCGACTACAAAGAAGACATCGAGGGTTCACAGTTTGTGATTCGCAATCCGAATGCGACAACAACCTGTGGTTGCGGTTCGTCCTTCTCTGCTTAATTGCATTGAATGCCGGCGCTGCATCTGAGCGGCTAGGCCGGCCAGCAGGCGCCTAAAATACGATTGCCACGTGCCCCTGTGACAGCGGGGCGGCTCACAGCAATACGTTGCTGATACGCCCACGCTAGCCACGCGAAAGCAAGTGCTTCAACATCTTGCGTGCCAATCCCAAGCTTGTCAGTAGGCTCCACCGCGTACCCGAGTAGATCGCGCAAATCAGCCATCAATGCTCCATTGTGCGCACCACCGCCACACACAAACACTTCGTTTGCATCATGCGCGTGCGTGCGGATTGCGTTGGCAACCGTTTGTGCGGTCAGAGATCGCAGCGTTGCTTGGACGTCCTGCGCACGCGAGTAGTCCGAGACCCCAATGTTGCATTGCTTTAACCGGTGTTCTAGCCAAGCTTGATGAAAGAGGTCACGCCCAGTCGATTTTGGTGGAGGGGTTGCGAACCACGGCTCGCCCGTTAAGAGTAGGTCAAGTAAGTCCTGATCAATCGTGCCACCTGCACCCCACAGTCCGTTTGCGTCATAAGGGTCACCGGTATGCAACTGGCACCACAGATCCATTAGCGCATTGGCAGGGCCTGTATCGAACCCTTGCGGTTCGGCATGGGGACGCAGGATTGTAATGTTCGCAATACCACCGAGATTGAGAACAACGCGGGTATGCGATGTCGCAAAGACGCCCGCGTGAAACATCGGGACAAGGGGGGCGCCTTGGCCTCCGGCTGCGACGTCACGACTCCGAAAATCGGCGATGACGTTGATACCAGTGAGTTCGGCCAATCTAGCGGGGGCGTTTAGCTGGACGGTGTATCCGTCTTGCGGGCAATGCCGGACGGTTTGCCCATGCGCACCGATCGCCATGACTTCTTCGCGTGTGAGGCTGGCTTGAGTGAGCACTTGCTCAACGGCTTGGGCATAGAGATCAACGAGTGCGTTGGACGCTTTTGCGGCACGTGCGAGCTCGTCGTTACCGCTCGTATTCAAAGCCAGGAGTTCTTCTTTAAGGCTTGGCGTCAAACCAACGCTGGCGCTAGACAGTATCGTTGGATGGCCTTTGGCGTCAAAACGGGCAAGCACGGCATCAATGCCGTCCAAGCTCGTGCCTGACATTAAACCGATATAGCAGGAGCTCGGGCTGGTGGTCACCGTGGAGCTTAACGACTGGCGACGTTGCTGCTTTCTGGGATCGCCTCTTGGTACTTGGCAAGCACCTGCAGCTGCTGTTGATACGGAGCAATGACCTGGGCGAATAGCGCACGGTGCTCCGGCTCAAGCGGCTTGGATACCGGCATGTTGGCGGTTGCCTGCAGTGGATCGATGGGTTTGTCCGCGACACGGAACTCATAGTGCAAGTGCGGTCCGGTTGACCAGCCCGTCGAGCCAACGTAACCGATCAGCTGTCCTTGAGAAACCTTGGATCCGGCTTTGATGCCATCGGCGAAGCGACTTTGGTGCGCATAGAGTGTCGTGATTTTGCTGTGGTGACGTAAAACGATTGTGTTGCCATAGCCGTCGCGCCAACCAACAAAATCTACGGTGCCATCCGCTGTCGCGTGGATAGGAGTACCCATGGGGGCTGCATAATCAACGCCGGGATGAAAGCCCGACCAAGCCTGTGCACCGGGAATCGTACGCATCCCGAATGTCGAGCTCACGCGAGAAAACTTCAATGAGTTGCGTAAAAAAGCACCCCGCAGGCTCTCGCCCTCCAGGTTGTAGTAGCTGCCGGTTTCGCCATCCGGGCTAAACCACACTGCATTATGTGTTTTGCCGCCATTGATGAATTCAAGTGCAAGCACTCGGCCGGCTCCCGCGACACGACCACCGATGCTTCGAGTTTCGTAGACCACGCGAAACTGATCCCCTGGGCGCAAGCCTCGCAGGAAGTCGACCTTGCTGCTTAGGACTTCGGCTATCTGCGAGGTGATTCCATCCGGAATCCCAGCGATATCGGTTGCGGCAAACAAGGAGCTACGAATCGTGCCAACGGCTACTTCCGTATGTGACTCTAGTGGCAGTTCAAGCTCTTCCGCCTTGAAACCTGACTCGGTCGTCGAGATTTGAAGTGTTTTGGCGATGCCCTTGCCGTTGATTTCATTGTTAGGACTATAGATGTAGCGGACCCAGAGTAGGTTGCCATTGTGGTCCGATGCGGCTTGTACGGTACGGCCAGCAAATAACTTATAGATCGAGCGTGCTTTGGGTTCGCGCGCTAAAAAATTCAGTAAATCGGCGCTAGCAATATCCACACGCTTGAGTACCGAGGCCAGAGTATCCCCGGCGCGTATCCGCGTCTCGGTAATATAGGGAGTTTCGGTGGCCGTGTGCTCGGCCGGAGTCGGGTCGGCTGGAAGCGGGAAAGGCACCACATTTTGCACCAGTCGTTGTTCAGGGACTGGCTGTTCAATGAGGTCGGTTCGTTCGGTTTGCGGCGGATGCACGACACCTAGCGCAACCGCGGCCAAGCCAGCCAGCAACACCAGACTGATGATGACGCCGGGGACAAGGCTCGAACGCCGCTCAGTAGGGGGCGCTGCGGTCTGGTCTGTTGCCGGGGGGGTCCCCTGCAAGGCAGTATCTGAAACTGAATGCATGTAGCGCAAATCCTGAAGTAAAAAATGAAAGCCAATGCCCTTCGCATGGCGGCTAACCGCTAGTTTGCGTATGATGTCGGCTTATCTATAAAGAATGTTAGCCGATTTCAGCAGCCCGGACATGTTTTTTTCTGTTTTATAGTGCATTTTTACGCTTACTTCTGTTATGTCTACCATAAAATATCCTATCACACCTGCAATTGAGTCTAACTTACGGATAGTCGAGCGCGGCTGTGAAGAGCTTTTGGTTAAAACCGAATTCGCTCAAAAGCTGGCCCGTAGCCACGCGACGGGTGTGCCTTTGCGTGTCAAGCTTGGACTGGACCCCACCGCACCGGATATTCACCTTGGCCATACGGTCGTGCTGAATAAGATGCGTCAGCTTCAAGACCTCGGTCATACGGTGATCTTTTTGATTGGCGACTTTACGTCCATGATCGGTGATCCGTCCGGGCGTAACAGCACGCGCCCTCCGCTCACACGCGAACAAATTGAAGCTAACGCCAAGACCTACTACGCCCAAGCAAGCTTGGTGCTAGATCCCGCGCGTACCGAGATTCGCTACAACTCGGAGTGGTGCGATCCGCTTGGCGCCCGTGGGATGATCCAATTGGCTTCACGCTACACCGTCGCAAGAATGATGGAGCGCGACGATTTCAGCAAGCGATTTAAATCTGGCGTGCCAATTTCGGTGCACGAGTTCTTGTACCCCCTGATGCAGGGCTACGACTCGGTGGCACTTAAGGCAGACCTCGAGCTGGGCGGCACCGATCAGAAGTTCAATCTGCTCGTGGGCCGTGAATTACAAAAAGAATACGGGCAAGAACCCCAGTGCATCTTGACGATGCCCTTGCTAGAGGGGACTGACGGCGTTGAAAAAATGTCAAAGTCCAAGAATAACTACATCGGTATCGGGGAGGCTCCCGAATCTATGTTTGGCAAGATCATGTCGATCTCTGACACCTTGATGTGGAAGTATTTCGAACTCCTTTCATTCCGCAGCCTTGAAGACATTGCTGCGCTGCGACAAGAGACTGAAGCAGGGCGCAACCCTCGGGACGCTAAAGTGGCCCTCGCGCAAGAAATCGTTGCTCGGTTTCACTCCCAGCAGGAAGCGGAGGCCGCCTTGGCTGCGTTTGAGGCGCGCTTTCGCGACGGTGCCATTCCAGACAATATTCCTGAAGTCACCATCGCTGGTGCTCCAGTCGGGGTGCTGAAATTGTTGCGCGAGGCAGGGTTGGTGGCCTCGGGTGCGGAGGCTCAGCGCAATATTGAGCAAGGTGGGGTCCGCATTGACGGTGACCGAATCGAAGACAAAGCACTTCAGCTTCCAGCCGGGACTTACGTCGTGCAAGTTGGCAAGCGCAAGTTTGCTCGCGTGACCATCACCCCAGCGGCCTAAAGGGAATGCCCCTCTCAGGGCGCAGTACACTAACGCTATCCACTATTTCGCCATTATTTCGTCAGGATTTCCTATGTTTGACCGCAAACTTACCCTTGATCGTGCAGACCCCGATGTTTGGGCAGCCATCCAAAAAGAAGATAAGCGCCAAGAGCAGCACATTGAGCTGATCGCGTCTGAGAACTACGCCAGCCCAGCCGTCATGCAGGCTCAAGGCACACAGATGACGAACAAGTACGCCGAAGGCTATCCGGGCAAGCGTTATTACGGTGGTTGCGAGTATGTTGACATTGTTGAGCAGCTCGCGATCGATCGCTTGAAAGCACTCTTTGGTGCCGAAGCGGCTAACGTGCAACCAAACTCTGGCTCGCAAGCGAACCAGGCGGTTTACCTGGCCTTTCTCAAGCCGGGTGATTCTGTCTTAGGAATGAGCCTTGCTGAAGGCGGTCACCTGACTCACGGTGCCTCGGTCAATGCATCAGGCAAGCTCTACAACTTCCACCAGTACGGCCTGGATGCGAATGAAGTTCTTGATTATGACAAAGTCGAGCAGTTGGCCAAAGCGCAAAAGCCTAAGATGATTGTGGCGGGGGCGTCGGCGTACTCTTTGCATATTGATTTTGAGCGCTTGGCTCGCATCGCCAAAGAAAATGGCGCGCTGTTGTTGGTGGACGTTGCACACTACTCCGGACTGGTTGCGGGCGGTGCCTATCCGAACCCCGTACCCCACGCCGACTTTGTTACCTCCACAACCCACAAGTCTTTGCGTGGTCCACGCGGCGGCGTGATCATGATGAAAGCCGAATACGAAAAGGCAATCAACTCGGCGATTTTCCCTGGTATTCAGGGCGGTCCTTTGATGCATGTCATCGCTGCAAAAGCGGTTGCGTTCCGCGAAGCGGCAACGCCAGAGTTCAAGGCCTACGCCGCACAGGTTGTTAAAAATGCACAGGTGATGGCGCAGACATTGGTCAAGCGCGGTCTGCGCATTGTGTCCGGTCGTACCGAAAGCCATGTCATGCTGGTGGATCTGCGCTCCAAAGGGATCACTGGCAAAGAAGCTGAAGCTGTACTTGGTCAGGCGCACATCACCGTGAATAAGAACAGTATCCCGAATGACCCTGAAAAGCCTTTTGTCACAAGCGGTGTGCGTTTGGGTACTCCAGCCATGACGACGCGTGGTTTTAACGAAGCAGAGGCCGAACTCACTGGCAATCTGATTGCGGATGTCTTGGATAAGCCACGCGACGAAGCAAATATCGCCTCGGTGCGTGAGCGTGTGAATGCGTTGACAGCATCCTTTCCGGTCTATCGTTAAGCGCTGGGCGACGCAGGGTGTCGCTCACGCAGTTATTTAATCAAGGCGATCCATGAAGTGTCCCTTTTGCGGGCATCCTGATACACAGGTGGTTGACTCTCGCGGGGCAGACGAGGGTGACTTTATTCGTCGTCGCAGGCGTTGCACTTCTTGCGATCGTCGTTTTACGACCTATGAGCGCGCCGAGCTAGCGATGCCAGCCATCGTCAAGCGCAACGGTAGTCGCAATGAATATGAAGCGATCAAGTTGCGTGCGAGCTTATCGTTGGCGCTGCGTAAGAGACCTGTTAGCACCGAAGAAGTTGATGCGGTTGTGATGCGGATTGAAGACAAGCTTCTTACCTCCGGTCAGCGAGAAATCACGACCGAATATTTAGGTGGTCTTGTCATGGCTGAATTAAAGAAGCTCGACAAAGTCGCCTACGTCCGGTTTGCGTCTGTCTACAAAAGTTTTGAAGATATCGGCGAGTTTGTCGAAGCGATCCGCGAAATGCAGGGCCCACCGACGCAGCGCAAGGGCTAATCTCCGTGAACGCACATTCTTCGTCGCCACGCAATCTTGATCAAGACGTATTTTTTATGCGTCAGGCGTTAGTGTTGGCGCAAGGCGCTCTGTATGTGCCATCACCCAATCCGCGCGTGGGTTGTGTGCTCGTGCGTGACGCGAAAGTCATCGGCGCCGGTGCCACGCAGCGTGTGGGCAGCCATCATGCTGAGGTCATGGCGTTACATGACATGGTTGCTCGCGGTAATGATGCAAGTGGTGCGACGATGTACATCACACTCGAGCCGTGCAGCCATCATGGCCGCACGCCTCCTTGTGTCGATGCCATTGCTGCGGCACGACCCGCGCGCGTGGTGTTCGCACATTTTGATCCGAATCCAAGCGTAGCCGGTCGCGGCATGCGTCGCCTGCGCGATGCAGGGATTGTGGTTGATGTCGGTGTGTGCGCCGACGATGCCTTGGCAATCAACCCAGGTTTTGTGTCGCGCATGACACGTGGCTTGCCTTATGTGTGGATGAAAATCGCCGCATCGCTGGATGGCAAAACTGGTTTGACGAACGGTGTGTCGCAATGGATTACGGGTCCTGAAGCGCGCGCAGATGGCCACCACTGGCGCGCGCGCAGCTGTGTCGTGCTGACGGGCATCGGGACCGTGAGGGCAGATAACCCACGAATGAATGTTCGTCACGTAGTGACCCCACGTCAACCGCGTCGCGCTGTGATTGAGCCCGGGTTTGAAATTAATGATGACGCCGCCGTCTTAGACGGGGAAGGTGTGATTGTGTTTACCGGAGATCAGAACGCCGAGAAAGCCGCGCGGTTTGCCGACCGCGGTATTGTTGTGGTGAATGTTCCCGAAGACGCACCGGCTATGCTGGGGCAGGCACGTCGCCGTATCGACATGCGCGCGATGATGCGCTGGTTGGCTGAGCACGATACCAACGAAGTCCATGTTGAAGCCGGTTCAGGCTTGAACGGCGCGTTGTTGTCAGCCGATTGTGTCGATGAACTACTCGTATATATGGCGCCCGTATTGCTTGGAGAAGGCTTGAGTATGGCGCAGTTGCCCGCGTTGACGAAACTCGATGGCGTGCAGCGGTTTGAATTTACGGATGTCACACAACTTGGTGCGGATGTCCGGTTGCGTGCGCGTTTGGCGTCGCATTGGCAAGAATTAATGCAAAATATACACTTGACGCAACTCGGCATAGATAAGGCACTTTAAATGTTTACCGGAATTGTCGCGGCCGTTGGTCGTATCCAGAAAATTGAGCCGCTGGCCGGTGGTCATGCGTATGCGGGCGTTCATCTGACGATTCACGCAGGTGGTTTAGATTTGAACGATGTTGGTCTAGGTGACTCCATTGCCATCCAAGGCGCATGCATGACGGTTGTGTCCAAACATACTGATGGGTTTGCTGTGGATGTATCGCGCGAGAGTTTGCGCTTGACTATGGGTCTGGACAAAGAGGGCGAAGTTAACCTCGAAAAATCCCTGCGGGTCGGTGATCAAATCGGTGGGCATATCGTCTCGGGCCATGTCGACGGCGTGGGCGAGGTGGTGAAGTTTGAGCCTGTGGGCGAGTCCTGGGAGTTGATCGTCCAGGCCTCAAAAGACTTGGCAGCTTTTCTCGCGTACAAGGGTTCAATTACCGTTAATGGCGTGAGCCTGACGGTGAATCGGGTAGAAGATGTTGCCCAGGGCTGCCAGTTCAGTATCAACCTGATCCCCCACACGATCTCGGTCACGACACTTAAACACCTTGTCCCCGGGCAAAAAGTAAACCTTGAGGTCGACACGATTGCCCGGTACGTCCAGCGGATGCTGTCGCTCGATCGGTAATGTTAGAATAGTGGGCTGTCGTTTTTCTTTAGAAATGACACAGCGGACAGGTGGCCGAGCGGTTGAAGGCGCACGCCTGGAAAGCGTGTATACGTTCAAAGCGTATCGGGGGTTCGAATCCCCCTCTGTCCGCCAGTAGGTCAATGAATATGCGCCTCTCGAGGCGATTATTAT
>CAMBPA010000029.1 GCA_945869355.1 Bordetella parapertussis | reverse complement strand
TGCCTAAACACCGAAACTGTGACAGAGCGCTGCCCAGGAGGGATCAAACGCGCCGAACCGCCATTGAGCCGTTCGTGCCACCGAAACCGAAGGAATTCGACAACGCAACGTCGATTTTGAGCTCACGCGCCACGTTGGCGCAGTAGTCTAGATCGCACTCGGGATCTTGATTAAAGATATTGATCGTCGGGGGTGAAATCTGATGGTGGACAGCCAAGGTAGCAAACACCGCCTCAATACCCCCTGCAGCACCCAATAAATGGCCCGTCATCGACTTCGTGGAATTGATGACAAGTTTCTTTGCATGATCACCAAACGCTAGCTTGAGCGCTTCCGTTTCGTTTTTGTCACCTAGCGGTGTGGATGTTCCGTGTGCATTGACGTATTGAACCTGATCAGCATTGATACCGGCATTGCGCAACGCGTTGGCGATGCCGCGACGTGGACCATCGCGATCAGGGGCCGTAATGTGATGCGCATCGGAGCTCATGCCAAAGCCCGCGAACTCACCATAAATGCGTGCGCCACGTTTTTTTGCGTGTTCGTACTCTTCAAGAATCAGAACGCCTGCGCCTTCGCCCAACACAAAACCATCGCGATCGCGGTCCCAAGGGCGCGAGGCGGTAGCTGGGTCATCGTTACGCTGCGACAAGGCTCGCATCGCTGCAAATCCACCGATACCCAGAGGCGAAACTGTCGATTCTGCGCCACCGGCCATCATGACATCGGCATCACCGTACTCGATCATCCGTGCCGCATCACCAATGGAGTGCAGGCCCGTCGTACATGCCGATACGACCGCATACGAAGGGCCTTTAAAACCCAACATGATCGATAACTGCCCCGAGATCAAGTTGATCAAGGACGCTGGAACGAAAAAAGGAGAAATGCGGCGTGGACCGCGCTCGAGGTACTCAGTTTGGGTCTCTTCAATACGCTGAAGACCACCAATACCAGAACCCACAATCACGCCCACACGTTCTGCATTCGCTTCAGTGATCTCTAGGCCCGAGTCTTTCCAAGCCTGTATCCCCGCAGCGATCCCATAATGGATAAAGGTATCCATTGTTCGGGCCTCTTTGGCTGGCAGGATTTGCGTGACATCAAACCCCTTCACTTCTCCAGCGATGTGCGCGTTAAAAGCGCTCGGATCAAAGCGCGTGATTCGTCCGATGCCGGACCGACCGTTAACGATATTGTCCCAAGCCGTTGGAATATCGTTGCCGACGGGGCTAACGATGCCTAGACCTGTAATGACGACGCGTCGCTTCACGCACCACTCCTCAAATTGATAATGGCGGCCAGTGCACACACGCAGCCAAAGCTCCGTGCACGCATCTCCAAGACTTACTTAGAATTCGAGGTGATGTAGTCCACAGCCTGTTGGACAGTCGTGATCTTTTCAGCTTCTTCATCTGGAATCTCAGTCTCGAACTCGTCCTCGAGCGCCATCACCAACTCAACCATGTCGAGCGAATCGGCACCGAGATCGTCCAAAAAAGACGATGCGTTCTTGATCTCGGCTTCGTTTACGCCAAGTTGTTCAGCGACAATCTTTTTGACGCGCTGTTCGATGCTTTCCATGCAGATCTCCAAAGGGGAAAAGTCCGGCGAATTATAGCTAACCGGGAGAAAAAAAACCTATTACATGTACATGCCGCCATTCACGTGCAGCGTCGTACCTGTGATGTAACTCGCATTAGGCGAGGCTAAGAATGCGACAGCATGTGCAATATCGGCCGCAGACCCAAGCCGGCCAAGAGGGATTTGCCCCAAAAGTGCCGCAGTTTGCGTGTCATCTAACGCGCTTGTCATGTCGGTTTCGATAAAACCAGGCGCCACACAATTCACCGTCACGCCCCGGCTGCCGAGTTCACGTGCCAGTGCGCGGCTCATGCCAGCGACACCTGCCTTAGCGGCAGCATAATTTGCCTGTCCGGGATTACCACTAGAACCAACCACCGAAGTGATGTTGATGATGCGCCCCCAGCGGGCCTTCATCATGCTCCGCATCACGGCGCGCGATAGGCGGAAAACAGCGCTGAGGTTAGTCTGCAACACAGCGTCCCAATCCTCATCCTTCATGCGCATCGCGAGGTTATCGCGTGTGATGCCAGCGTTATTCACCAAAATATGCAGGCCGCCTGACTGTTTGGTCAAGGTATCGACCAAGGCATCGCACGCAGGAGCATCAGTGACGTTCAACACGACGCCGCGACCACCATGAGGCGCAAGCATCTGCGTGACAGCCTGCGCACCTGCTTCGGTGGTCGCTGTCCCCACGACCGTTGCGCCACGCGCCGCTAATTCAAAAGCAATCGCCTTGCCAATCCCGCGCGAGGCACCCGTGACGAGTGCAACCTTATCTTTAAGATCCATGGTGTGCTCCAACGTTAACCGGCCGAGGCTAACGCATCAAGCGCAGCCTGCATGGACTCAGGGTCTGTCACCGACAACGTGACAATATTGGGATCGATGCGCTTGACCATCCCAGTCAATACTTTGCCTGGGCCACACTCAACGATATGGGTAATACCCTGCGCTTGCATGGCCTGCACGATCTCGACCCAACGCACCGCATGCCAAGCTTGCCGAACTAACGCATCACGAATCGCAGCAGGGTCTTGCTCAATTTTTACGTCTACGTTGTTGATCACGGGCACCGAAGGCGTCGCCACAGTGATCTTGGCCAAGGCGCCTTGTAAGACATCGGCTGCAGGCTTGAGCAAACTCGAATGAAACGGCGCAGAGACCGGCAAGATCATGGCGCGCTTCGCACCCGCCGCTTTCGCAGCCTCGATCGCGCGCTGAACGGCCGTCGCATGTCCTGCGATCACGACTTGCGAGGGCGCGTTGAAATTGACAGCCTCGACGACCTCACCTTGAGAGGCCGCCGCACATGCAGCACGCACCCCCTCATCATCCAAACCGAGCACGGCCGCCATGGCTCCCGTACCAACCGGCACGGCAGCTTGCATCGCGTTCGCGCGAATGCGCACAATACGTACAGCGTCGGCAAGCGACAAGGAGCCGGCAGCGGTCAGTGCTGCGTACTCACCCAAGCTGTGGCCAGCCATCAAGGCGGCCTGTGGACCACCCGCGGCACGCCAAGCCTCATACATCGACACACCTGCTGTCAACATCGCAGGCTGGGTGTTGGTGGTCAGACTCAGTTGTTCGGCCGGACCTTGCGCCATCAAAGCGCCAAGATCCTCGCCCAACGCAGTGCTAGCCTGCCTGATGACTTCCATCGCCGCGGGATGACCGGACCAGGCATCCATCATGCCAACTGTTTGCGAACCTTGCCCAGGAAAAACGAATGCGAATTTCATAATGTTTTGTGAGGGTAAAAAATCTGTTTATCAATAATGGCACGACACACGTTATAGCCGCAACAGCACCGAACCCCAGGTAAAACCGCCACCCACACCTTGTAACAAGGCCAAGTGGCCTGGCTTGATGCGCCCATCACGTCTGGCGACATCTAGCGCAAGAGGAATGCTTGCGGCAGAGGTATTGGCATGCTGATCGACCGTCACTACAACTTTTTCATTTGGTATATCTAGTTTACGCGCGAGAAACGTCAGAATACGTAAATTCGCTTGATGCGGAATCAGCCAGTCGATATCCGACAACTGCAAGCCCGCTTTCTGAACAACGCTGCGCGCTGAACGATCAAGCACCGTGACCGCCTGCTTGAACACCGCTTGACCATCCATACGCAAAAACGGGTCCCCCGTCACTTGACCGAAGGCAACGTTACCCGCAGCGCAAAGGATGTTCATCTGGCTACCATCTGCGTTCAGTTCGGCTTCAATAATGCCAGGCGCCTGATCGGCCTTGAGTACAACGGCCCCCGCACCATCACCAAACAACACACAGGTTGAGCGATCGTTCCAGTCAAGAATGCTCGAGAATACTTCGGCCCCGATCACCAGCGCACACTTCGCACGCCCAGCCCGAATAAAACTGTCCGCGGCGGTCAGTGCGTACACAAAACCACTACACACCGCTTGAACATCAAAGGCTGCTGCACCTTTATTTCCGAGATTGGCTTGCACGAGGCACGCCGTACTTGGAAACACAAAATCTGGGGTCGAGGTGGCCACAATTATTAAATCAAGATCGCTTGCTTGCACGCCGGCATCCGCCAACGCATGACGTGCTGCCTCGGTTGCCAATGCACTGGTCGTCATCCCTTTATCGGCAAGATAACGCTGTCGAATACCGGTGCGCTCAAGGATCCACTCATCAGAGGTTTCAATCTGACGCGTCGCAAGATCAGCCGCAAGCGCTTGATTACTCACTAACCTCGGTGGCAAGAAACCACCAGAACCGATCAGTCGCGCGTATGGCACAGCGTGCGTCATGCAGAGCCTCCGGAAGATTTCAGGCCGTTATCTGCCTGACTCTTGGTTAATTGATTAATCGCTTCAGTCGTGCGTGCAAGCAGACCGCTCGCCACAGCCTGTCTCGCGCGCTCTAGGGCAAAACCAAAGGCAACTTGGTCAGCAGAGCCGTGGCTCTTAATCACCACACCGCGCAAACCGAGCAAGGTCGCGCCATTGTATTGTCGATTATCCACACGCTTACGAAAACGGTTGAGCACAGGCATCGCGATCAGACCAATGAGTTTTGTAAACCAAGAGCGGTTGAACTCTTCACGGACGATGATGGACATCATACGCGCCAGTCCTTCGGAAGCCTTGAGTGCGACGTTGCCCACAAAGCCATCGCACACGACGACGTCTACCGTGCCTTTATAAATATCGTCACCTTCCACGTTTCCGTAGAAATTCAAAGTGCTTTGGCGCAATAAATCGGCAGCCTGTTTGACGACCTCATTACCCTTGATCAGCTCTTCGCCAATATTAAGCAACCCAACCGAAGGCGAGCGCCCCTCGATACCCAATTGCGCCAACGCGGCTCCCATCAGGGCAAACTGCAACAAGTGTTCGGCCGTGCAGTCAACGTTGGCACCGAGATCCAACATAGTCGTTGCCCCACCCTGCTGGTTAGGCAAGGCCGCTGCAATGGCGGGCCGATCAATCCCATTAAGTGTTTTGAGAACATAGCGCGAGATCGCCATCCACGCACCCGTATTGCCTGCAGAGATGCACGCATCGGCCAGACCATCTTTGACGGTCTGGGCCGCGACGCGCATTGAAGAGTCTTTTTTACGACGCAGAGCGACTTCAACTGAGTCGCCCATCGTGACCACCTCAGAGGCGGCGATGATGGGGAACCTTGCCGCAGCAAGGTTGGGGAAATCTTTTCTTGCAGCGTCCACGGCCTGTGCAAGTTCGTGGGGCAAACCCACGAGCAGCAACTGTGTGTCGGGAAAGCGTTGCGCGAAAGCGAACGCGGCAGGCACTGTGACGGGGATACCCGAGTCACCGCCCATGCAATCGATCGCGATGCGAATGACGGAAGCCACGTGTCAGTGCGACGCAGCGCTTGGACGAGGTAAGCCCGTCAACCGCGATTATTCGTCAGTCTTGGTCTTGAGAACTTTGCGACCACGATAGAAGCCCGTTGGGCTGATGTGGTGACGCAGATGTTGCTCACCCGTGGTGGGCTCTACAGCCGTCGACGGGTTGACGATAAAGTCGTGCGAACGATGCATACCGCGCTTGGACGGGGATTTTTTGTTTTGCTGAACAGCCATGACAACTCCTGTGGATCGACGAATTGTACGCCAACCATCTTAAAAACAACTACTTACCTTTTTTTAGATGACCCAGCACCGCAAAGGGTGAAGGGGGCTCTTCTCTACTGGCGACTTCATCTGCCTGCGCATCTAATTCCGCCGATTCCGGACACTCAGTGTGGCGCGGCACGTAGGGCACTTCTAAAATAAGTTCATCTTCTAACAATTCACACAAGTCAAACTTGGGCGACCCCACGATTTGCTCTGGGGCATCGAGATCGTCTTCATCGGGCTCATCGTCCGAGAGATCTGACTCGCGCCGCACCAATTCAAACACTGTTGTGCGATCTATTGGAAGAATCAGCGGTCCTAAACAACGCTGACACTCTAGTACTAAATTTGCCTGAACCTGCAAGACTAACTGCGATTTGTCATCTTTGGTGACCCGCCCCTGGATGGCATAGCGCACCACTCCAGGCAAGGCAGGTGCCACAGAAAGCTCAGTGACTTCGCCTATAGGCTGCTCTGCTAAGCCTTCGAGCAAGCGCTGTAGGCGATGGATGCTAAACGCACCCCCAACGACCTGCCCACGGCGTGCAAAATCAAACGCATCCACAACCGGTGGCACGGACAGCCGGAACTCCGGATTAACAGACATGCAAGCCCCGCAGCAAAAAAGCAGCAAAGCAAGAGATAATAACGTGTTTGTGCCTAGATCGTCAATTTTCACCTTCACGAAAATCCACTGTGACCCCACCTCTTATCCTCGCCTCAAGCTCTATTTATCGGCGAGAATTATTGTCAAGACTAAAAATTCCTTTTTCCTGTATCTCACCAGAAGTCGATGAGTCACCGAAACCGGGTGAAACGGTCTCAGCACTGGCCTTGCGTTTGTCGGTTTTGAAGGCGCAAACCGTCGCGCAGCAGCATCCTGACGCGATTGTGATCGGAGCCGATCAAGCCGCATCGCTGGCGGGTCAGATTATCGGCAAGCCCGGAAGCCTCAGTGCTGCGGCGCAGCAACTCGCCAGGCTTTCAGGCCAAACAGTGGTTTTTCACAGCGCGCTCACGGTGTTGCGCGGGCCAGGCTACTGCAAAAGTATGGATGTGCCGACAACCTGTGTCTTTCGCCCACTCACCGCAAGCGCGATCCAACGCTACGTGCAAATCGATCAACCGAGCGATACCGCAGGCAGCGCTAAAGCCGAATGTCTAGGTATCGCCTTGATGGAACGTATGGATAGCAGCGACCCCACTGCCATTATCGGGCTGCCCTTGATTGCACTGACACGCATGCTCTGCGAAGTCGGACTCGACCCACTCGAACACGCCAAGGTATAAAAGCATATGCCTGCCGAACCCACCCCTACCACCGTCGCCTCTGGCGGTGTGCTGCACCTCATCCCTGTTGGCTTGGGTGAGGCGCCCATCAACGACTGGCTGCCACACGAGGCGCAAGCGCTAGCCGGTCAACTCAACACATACATTGCAGAGAACGCAAAAACAGCACGCGCGTTTTTAAAACTGACTCCGCTCACCCATCCTTTGCAAGACATCACGATTCACGAACTCACCCCACGCGTAGACGACGCCACATTGCAAGGTTGGCTAACACCACTGCGCAGCGGCGGATCGATCGGCTTAGTCTCCGAGGCGGGGTGCCCCGCCGTGGCGGATCCCGGCGCGCGCGCGGTCGCCATCGCGCATCAATGGGGCATCACCGTTAAGCCCTGGGTGGGCCCTTCATCCATTTTGCTCGGACTCATGGCCAGCGGACTGGATGGGCAGCGCTTCGCTTTTCATGGTTATGCGCCGGTAGATGCCGGCGAACGCACCAAACAACTCAAAGCATGGGAACTCTTCTCATCCAAGCAACATCAAACGCAGATGCTGATTGAAACCCCTTATCGCAATCAAGCCATGTTCACCAGCTTGATTGAGCACTTAAACGGCAATACACGTCTGTGCGTTGCGCGTGCACTCACAACTCCCGATGAATGGGTCCGCACCTTAAACGTCGCGCAATGGAAAAACCAGTCGGTCCCGCAGCTCGATAAATTCCCGACTCTCTTTCTGTTTCAGGCGGCTGCATGATTGCCGTATTGACGCCACGCATTGCATTGCGGGTGATTTTGGTTGCATTGCTCAGCATCTTGGCAGGCTGTGCGTCTCAGCAATCAGGCGGGCCGTACAGCATTGATGAAACCATGAAGTCCCGTGGACAAAATAGCCGCGTCGATATCATCGTGCTGCACTACACCGCCTCGACAAAGCCCAGTGCACTCATGACGCTCACCAATCGTGACGTCAGCGCACATTACGTTGTGTCCGATGACGCCAAACCCGTGGTCTATCGACTGGTGAACGAAGACCGTAACGCGTGGCATGCCGGAGAAAGCAGCTGGTACGGACGCACCTTTGTCAATCAGCGCTCCATTGGTATCGAGATCGTGCATCCGGGTTGGCAACCGAATGACAAGGGTGAGAACGGGCAGCCCTACCCTGACGCACAGATCGCAGTGGTTGCTGCGCTCACACGCGATGTCGCCAAACGTCACAGCGTCTTGCCAGAAAATATTGTGGGTCATAGCGACGTGGCACCAGGTAGAAAAGTGGATCCCGGTCCGTCATTCCCATGGAAAAAACTTGCACAGCTCGGCCTGGGGCGCTGGTTCGATGAAGCGCTCGCTGCCAAATACCAAGCTGATTTTGTCCGCAATGGGCCGCCGGACGCTGGCTGGTTCCAACAACAACTCAAGCGTGTCGGTTACGCAGTCCCCGAGACCGGCTACTTTGATCAAAAAACGCTAGCGGTGATCGCGGCCTTTCAAGCGCACTATCGACCAGAGTTAGTGACAGGCAAGCCTGACGCGCAAACGGCCGCACGCCTACAGGCGTTGCCTACTTCCGGCTCCGGCCTTTAAGCGCGGGTGCGTGATTGCGCGATACGCCAACGCACGAGCCGCCACAGCAATAAGGCAGCAAGCACAGCGGCGTAAATCATGACGGTCTGCAGATCGTTCTTGCTCGCTTTGTGCCACCAATAATGCAAAATCGCCAAGCTACCAATCAAATAAATCGCTTGGTGCAAACGTTGCCACTTGCTCCCCAAGCGACGCATCCACCCTTGCGTGGATGTCACGGCCAGCAGACTCATGGTTAAAAAAGCGGCTACACCCACCAGAATGAACGGCCGCTTCCATATATCCACAAGCATATCGTCGACTATAAAGCCCTGATCCCACCACGCCCAGCTGAGGGCATGCAGTACAGCATAGAAGAAGGTGAACAAGCCGCACATGCGGCGCAAGCGCACGAAAGCGGGTTGTTTAATCGCTTGTCGCACCGGGGAAATCGCAAGCGTCAACAACAAACATACCAAGGTCCACGTCCCGGAAGACCGGGTGAGAAATTCAGTGGGGTTTGCCGTTAAGTCATTTTGCACACCGAGCCAGACCCAGCGCAGCAAGGGATACAAGCCGAAGACAAACAGCAAAGGCTTGCAACGATCGATCTCGCGCGAGCTAAATGTCTTCAAACCTGTTCTCAATAGTTCTTGCGCAAATCCAGACCCGTGTAGAGCGAACCCACTTCGTTGGCATAGCCATTGAGCATCAGCGTTTTACGCTTGGGACTAAACACACCGTCTTCGCCAATCCGACGCTCCGTCGCCTGACTCCAGCGAGGATGACTGACTTCAGGGTTCACGTTCGAATAAAAGCCGTACTCGGAAGGCTGCGAGCGCTCCCAGCTTCCGACAGGCTGTTTTTCAAGCAAGCGGATAGAGATGATCGACTTCACCGACTTGAAGCCATACTTCCAGGGCACGCCCATACGTACGGGCGCACCATTTTGATTCGGCAATACTTTGCC
>CAMBPA010000028.1 GCA_945869355.1 Bordetella parapertussis | reverse complement strand
CCAGAACACCAACATCAACCAGCGACCAATCGTTGGACGTGGTGATATCGTTGTGGCAGGTGACGTGTTGGCGGACGGTGCGTCCACAGATTTGGGCGAGCTTGCGCTTGGCCAGAACATGTTGATCGCATTTATGCCGTGGAACGGCTACAACTTCGAAGACTCGATTTTGATTTCCGAAAAAGTTGTGGCAGACGATCGTTACACTTCAATTCACATTGAAGAACTGACCGTTGTTGCGCGCGACACCAAGCTCGGACCCGAGGAAATTACACGCGACATCAGCAACTTGGCTGAAACACAACTCAACCGTTTGGATGAGTCGGGTATTGTGCATATCGGCGCTGAAGTGCGCGCCGACGACGTGCTGGTTGGCAAGGTCACACCGAAAGGCGAGACCCAGCTCACGCCTGAAGAAAAACTATTGCGTGCGATTTTTGGTGAGAAAGCATCTGATGTGAAAGACACTTCGCTGCGCGTGCCGTCCGGCATGATCGGCACGGTGATCGACGTTCAGGTTTTCACACGCGAAGGTATTGTGCGTGACAAGCGCGCACAGGCGATCATTGATGATGAGTTGCGTCGTTATCGTCAAGATTTGAACGATCAGCTGCGTATCGTGGAAAACGACACGTTTGATCGTATCGAGAAGGTGTTGATCAAGAAGACCGTCAACGGCGGTCCGCGCAAGCTTGCAAAGGGCGCGGCGATCACCCAAGAATATCTCGTTGATCTCGATCGCTGGCAGTGGTTTGACATCCGCTTGGCGGACGAGGCTCAGGCTGTCGTGCTTGAGCAGGCTAAGGAATCGCTCGAACAAAAACGCCATCAGTTTGACTTGGCATTTGAAGAAAAGCGTAAGAAACTGACCCAGGGCGACGAGTTACCACCAGGCGTGCTGAAGATGATCAAGGTGTATCTTGCCGTGAAGCGTCGTTTGCAGCCCGGTGACAAAATGGCGGGTCGTCATGGAAACAAAGGTGTCGTGTCACGCATTACGCCAGTGGAAGATATGCCACACATGGCAGACGGTACACCGGCCGATATCGTGCTCAACCCCTTGGGCGTTCCTTCACGGATGAACGTTGGACAGGTTCTTGAGGTGCACTTGGGTTGGGCTGCAAAAGGCCTGGGTCATCGTATTGGTGACATGTTGCGCGACCAGCAAAAGGTCGAGGTCAAGAAGATCCGTACGTATCTCGACAAGATGTACAACGGCAGTGGCACAGGTGCGCGCATTGATGAGCTCAGCGACGACGAGGTGATCGAGCTTGCTCAGAACCTCAAGAACGGTGTGCCCTTTGCAACGCCCGTGTTTGACGGGGCAACCGAAGCTGAAATCACCAAGATGCTTGAGCTTGCTTACCCTGACGAAATCGCCCAGCAAATGGGTTTGACAGAGTCGCGTACCCAAGCATGGCTCTACGATGGACGCACTGGCGAGCAATTCGAACGCCCGGTCACCATGGGTTATATGCACTATCTTAAGTTACACCACTTGGTCGACGACAAGATGCACGCGCGCTCAACCGGTCCTTACTCTCTTGTCACGCAGCAGCCATTGGGCGGTAAAGCTCAGTTTGGTGGCCAGCGTTTCGGTGAGATGGAAGTCTGGGCGCTCGAAGCATATGGCGCGTCGTACACGCTGCAAGAGATGCTCACGGTTAAGTCTGATGACATCAACGGCCGCACCAAAGTATACGAAAACATTGTCAAAGGCGATCACACGATCGATGCGGGCATGCCTGAATCGTTCAATGTGTTGGTCAAGGAAATTCGTTCCTTGGCGCTTGACATGGATCTGGAGCGTAAATAATGAAAGCGCTACTCGACCTATTCAAACAGGTTTCGCAAGAAGAACAGTTCGATGCCATCAAAATTGGCATCGCCTCGCCCGAAAAGATCCGATCGTGGTCTTACGGCGAGGTGCGCAAACCAGAAACGATTAACTATCGCACCTTCAAGCCAGAGCGCGACGGTTTGTTTTGCGCCAAGATTTTTGGTCCTATCAAGGACTACGAATGCTTGTGCGGCAAATACAAGCGCCTCAAGCATCGTGGCGTAATTTGTGAAAAGTGCGGCGTCGAAGTCACCGTCGCGAAAGTGCGCCGCGAACGCATGGGTCACATTGAACTTGCGAGCCCAGTTGCGCACATCTGGTTCTTGAAGAGCTTGCCATCCCGTTTGGGCATGGTGCTTGACATGACCCTGCGCGACATTGAGCGCGTACTGTATTTCGAAGCATGGTGCGTAATCGAACCAGGCATGACCCCGCTCAAGCGCGGCCAGATCATGTCGGATGACGACTTTATTGCTAAGACAGAAGAATACGGTGATGACTTCCGTGCCTTGATGGGTGCTGAAGCGGTTCGCGAATTGTTGCGCACGATCGATATCGATCGCGAAGTGGAAACACTACGCGGCGAGTTGAGTGCAACGACGTCAGAAGCGAAGATCAAAAAGATTTCCAAGCGCCTCAAAGTATTGGAAGGCTTCCAGAAGTCCGGTATCAAAGCCGAATGGATGGTGATGGAAGTCCTGCCTGTGCTGCCACCGGACCTGCGTCCTTTGGTGCCGCTTGATGGTGGACGCTTCGCGACCTCCGATCTGAACGATCTGTATCGTCGGGTGATCAACCGTAATAATCGTTTGAAGCGTTTGCTTGAACTCAAAGCGCCAGAAATCATTCTGCGTAACGAAAAGCGGATGCTGCAAGAGTCAGTTGACTCGCTGTTGGATAACGGGCGTCGCGGTAAAGCGATGACGGGCGCTAACAAGCGGCAGTTGAAGTCTCTTGCCGACATGATCAAAGGCAAGAGCGGACGTTTCCGTCAGAACTTGCTGGGTAAGCGCGTCGACTACTCGGGCCGTTCGGTCATTGTGGTCGGTCCACAGCTCAAACTGCATCAGTGCGGTTTGCCTAAGCTGATGGCGCTTGAACTCTTTAAGCCTTTCATTTTCAATCGCCTCGAACTCATGGGTCTGGCGACAACGATTAAGGCCGCCAAGAAACTAGTTGAAAGCCAAGAGCCAGTGGTGTGGGATATTCTCGAAGATGTCATTCGTGAACATCCGGTGATGCTTAACCGCGCACCTACACTGCACCGCCTTGGTATTCAGGCATTTGAGCCGGTGCTGATTGAAGGCAAGGCAATCCAGCTGCATCCTCTCGTTTGCGCGGCGTTTAACGCCGACTTCGATGGTGACCAGATGGCCGTGCACGTGCCGCTGTCGATCGAGGCACAGATGGAAGCTCGCACATTAATGCTGGCCTCCAACAACATTCTGTTCCCTGCAAACGGCGAGCCATCGATTGTTCCTTCACAGGACATCGTGTTGGGCTTGTACTACGCAACACGCGAGCGCACGAACGGCAAGGGCGAAGGTATGTTCTTTGCTGACGTCGCCGAAGTGCAGCGTGCGTATGACAACAAGGAAACAACACTGCAAACGCGCATCACCGTGCGTTTGCCAGAGTGGTCACGCGATGCGCAGGGCGAGTGGGTTGCTGGAGTGCAGCGCGTAGAGACTACAGTTGGTCGCGCACTGCTCTCTGAGATTCTGCCGAAAGGGTTGCCTTTCTCGGTACTGAATCGCGCTCTCAAAAAGAAAGAAATTTCACGCCTGATTAACCAGTCGTTCCGTCGTTGCGGTTTGCGCGACACCGTGATCTTTGCTGACAAGCTGATGCAGTCGGGTTTCCGTCTTGCAACGCGTGGCGGCATATCGATTGCCATGGGTGACATGCTTATTCCGAAAGGCAAGGCCGACATCCTCGCTGAAGCGAGCCGCGAAGTCAAAGAGATCGACAAGCAGTACTCGTCGGGCTTGGTGACCTCGCAGGAGCGTTACAACAACGTGGTCGATATTTGGGGCAAGGCTGGCGATAAAGTTGGTAAGGCCATGATGGAGCAGTTGGCAACCGAGCCGGTCATTGACCGCCACGGTGACAAGGTTCGTCAAGAGTCTTTCAACTCCATTTACATGATGGCTGACTCGGGTGCGCGTGGTTCCGCTGCGCAGATTCGACAGCTCGCCGGGATGCGAGGCCTGATGGCCAAACCAGACGGCTCCATCATTGAGACGCCAATCACAGCAAACTTCCGTGAAGGCTTGAACGTACTCCAGTACTTCATCTCGACACACGGTGCACGTAAAGGCTTAGCTGATACGGCGCTGAAGACTGCAAACTCCGGCTATCTGACACGTCGTCTCGTCGACGTGACACAGGACTTGGTCATCACCGAAAACGATTGCGGTACAACGCACGGTTACTCGATGAAAGCCTTGGTTGAAGGCGGCGAAGTAATCGAGCCGTTGCGCGAGCGCATCCTTGGTCGCGTGGCTGCCGTAGACATCGTGAATCCTGATACACAAGAGACTGCAATTGCTGCAGGAACCTTGCTGGATGAAGATTTGGTCGACTATATCGACAAGCTTGGCGTGGACGAGGTCCGTGTCCGGACACCGCTGACGTGCGAAACGCGTCATGGTTTGTGCGCGCATTGCTACGGACGTGATTTGGGCCGTGGTTACTTGGTGAACGTCGGCGAGGCGGTCGGTGTGATTGCCGCTCAGTCGATTGGTGAACCCGGTACACAGCTCACGATGCGCACGTTCCACATTGGTGGTGCGGCATCACGTGCAGCGATGGCAAGTGGCGTTGAGACCAAGTCAAACGGTACGGTTCGCTTTGCGAGCTCGATGCGTTATGTGACGAACCCGAAGAAAGAGCGCATAGCAATTTCGCGGTCAGGTGAAATCATCATCATGGGCGAAAACGATCGCGAACGCGAACGTCACAAAGTACCGTATGGCGCAACACTGCAAGTCAATGACGGTGACGTCTTGAAAGCGGGCTCGCGTCTGGCGACTTGGGATCCGCTCACACGTCCGATCGTGTCCGAGTACGCTGGTACGGTGCGCTTTGAGAACATCGAAGAAGGCGGTACCGTTGCGAAGCAGGTTGACGATGTGACAGGCTTGTCGACACTCGTTGTGATCACGCCTAAGACGCGCGGTGGCAAAGTTGCGATGCGTCCTCAGATCAAGCTGATCGGCGAGAAAGGCGAAGAGGTCAAGATCGCCGGAACTGATCACTCCGTTAATATTTCCTTCCCAGTCGGTGCGTTGATCACGGTACGTGATGGACAGCAGGCTCAGGTGGGTGAGGTGCTCGCGCGTATTCCACAAGAATCGCAAAAGACCCGCGATATTACCGGTGGTCTGCCACGCGTCGCCGAGCTGTTTGAAGCACGTTCGCCTAAAGACGCCGGCATGCTCGCCGATGTGACGGGTACAGTTTCGTTCGGTAAAGATACGAAGGGCAAACAGCGCCTGGTCATCACAGACCTCGACGGCATCGCACATGAGTTCCTAATTCCTAAAGAGAAGCAGGTGCTGGTGCATGACGGCCAAGTTGTGAACAAAGGCGAAATGATTGTTGACGGCCCAGCCGATCCGCACGATATTCTGCGTTTGCAGGGCATTGAGCGTCTCGCGACGTACGTCGTTGACGAAGTACAGGACGTTTACCGTCTGCAGGGCGTGAAGATTAACGACAAACACATCGAGGTGATCGTTCGCCAGATGTTGCGTCGAATCAACATTGTCGATGCTGGCGATACCTCGTTTATTACGGGTGAACAGGTCGAGCGCGCCGAGCTGCTTAATGAAAATGATCGCATGGTCGCGGCCGATAAGCGTCCAGCAACGTACGACAACATTTTGTTGGGTATTACTAAGGCATCGCTGTCCACGGACTCCTTCATCTCTGCCGCGTCCTTCCAGGAAACAACGCGCGTGCTTACCGAGGCTGCCATCATGGGTAAGCGCGACGAGCTCCGTGGCCTGAAAGAAAACGTCATCGTTGGCCGACTCATCCCAGCAGGTACGGGAATGGCTTACCACGTGGCTCGCAAAGAGAAAGAGGCTTTCGAGGCAGCGGAACGCGAAGCCGCACGCCAGCAGGCCAACCCGTTTGAGGATGCTCCCGCCGCCGCCGAGGCGCCGGAAGCAACCGAGGAATAGGTTAGCCGTCGACAGAAAGACTCAACCAGACTTAGCTGTGGTATGTATTAAGCCGCAGCTAAGTCGGTTGACAGTTAGTGGAGATTTACGATAAGCTATTGGGCTTACCGTAGTTTTTGGGGACTCAACAGCTCTGGGCTAGTTGATGCGCCTTGGTAAAAGCAACACCCGCTCTTTTACGGATTTCCGTTTGATGGTGGGTTTGCGCGAGCTGCCCAGGAACGGGAATGCTGAGAACGCGTCGTAGAAAGTAAATCACCGAAGGTGTATTTGCTGTACGCAAGTATCAGAGATAAAAGGGAATTTGAGGTTATGCCAACCATTAGCCAACTCGTGCGCAAGCCGCGCGAAGTCAGCGTTTCTAAGAGCAAGAGCCCAGCGCTCGAAAACTGCCCTCAGCGACGCGGTGTGTGCACTCGTGTGTACACCACTACTCCTAAAAAGCCAAACTCAGCCTTGCGTAAAGTCGCCAAAGTGCGCCTGACCAATGGTTTCGAGATCATTTCGTACATCGGTGGCGAAGGCCACAACTTGCAAGAACACTCAGTTGTGCTCGTGCGCGGTGGTCGTGTGAAAGATTTGCCAGGTGTTCGTTACCACATCGTGCGTGGCTCGCTCGACTTGCAAGGCGTGAAAGATCGCAAGCAATCGCGCTCCAAGTATGGTGCAAAGCGTCCTAAGAAAGCCAAGTAATTTATTCGCAGTAAATGTAGTGCGCACAGACTTGTTCTGTGGTGTGCAACCGAAGTGTGATGTTCACACGACGGCAACGTAAGTGGCGCATCGTATGGTGTGCCGTGGCTGTGATCCGAAAAGATCGCAGTTCAACTGAAATGACACAAAGGAATTGATATGCCCCGTCGTCGCGAAGTCCCCAAACGTGACATTCTGCCCGATCCAAAATTCGGCAGTGTCGAGCTCGCAAAATTTATGAACGTTGTGATGTTGTCCGGTAAAAAAGCCGTGGCAGAGCGCATTATCTACGGTGCGCTTGATCAGGTTCAGACCAAGACCGGCAAAGATCCGATCGAAGTCTTCAATCTGGCCATCAACAACATTAAGCCAGCTGTCGAAGTGAAAAGCCGCCGCGTTGGTGGTGCCAACTACCAGGTACCTGTTGAGGTTCGCCCGGTACGTCGTTTGGCACTCGCCATGCGCTGGCTGCGTGAAGCCGCTAAAAAGCGTGGTGAAAAATCAATGGACCTGCGCCTGGCTGGCGAGCTGCTTGATGCAGTCGAAGGCCGTGGCGCCGCCATGAAGAAGCGTGATGATACGCACAAGATGGCCGAAGCTAACAAAGCTTTCAGCCATTTCCGCTGGTAATTTAAGGATCAACCATGGCCCGCAAAACCCCGATCGAGCGCTACCGCAACATCGGTATCTCTGCTCACATTGACGCAGGGAAGACCACTACAACCGAACGCATTTTGTTCTATACAGGCGTCAATCATAAGATTGGCGAGGTTCATGATGGCGCAGCCACGATGGACTGGATGGAGCAGGAACAAGAGCGTGGCATCACGATTACTTCGGCGGCCACCACGGCATTCTGGAAAGGGATGAGCAATAACTACCCAGAGCACCGGATTAACGTGATCGATACCCCCGGACACGTTGACTTCACGATTGAAGTTGAGCGCTCCATGCGCGTGCTTGATGGTGCTTGCATGGTGTACTGCGCGGTGGGTGGTGTGCAGCCACAATCTGAAACCGTTTGGCGCCAAGCCAATAAATACCGCGTGCCACGCTTGTCCTTCGTGAACAAGATGGACCGCACCGGCGCAAACTTTTTTAAAGTGTACGATCAGCTCAAGACCCGCCTGAAGGCGAATCCCGTACCGATCGTGATCCCAATCGGTGCCGAAGAAAAATTCACTGGCGTCGTTGATCTCATTAAGATGAAAGCCATCATCTGGGATGAGGCAAGCCAAGGCATTAAGTTCGACTACGTCGACATCCCTGCAGAGCTTCAGGAGTCCGCAGAAGAATGGCGTGAGAAGCTTGTTGAAGCAGCCGCCGAGTCCTCAGAAGAGTTGATGGACAAGTACCTCGAAGGCGGCAAGCTGACCGAAGAAGAAATTACGCTCGGCATCCGCACGCGCACGATCGCTTGCGAGATTCAGCCCATGCTTTGCGGTACGGCATTTAAGAATAAAGGCGTTCAGCGCATGCTTGACGCAGTGATCGAATTTTTGCCATCACCAATCGACATTCCTCCAGTCAAGGGTGAGCTCGACGATGGCGCGGAAACAAGCCGTAAAGCAGACGACAGTGAGAAGTTTTCAGCGTTGGCATTCAAACTGATGACGGACCCCTACGTCGGCCAGCTGACGTTTGTTCGTGTGTATTCAGGCGTGTTGAAATCTGGCGATACGATATACAACCCGATCAAGGGAAAGAAAGAGCGTATCGGTCGTATCCTGCAGATGCATGCAAACAACCGCGAAGAAATTAAAGAAGTGGTCGCTGGCGACATCGCCGCGGTGGTGGGCCTTAAAGATGTGACCACCGGTGAGACCTTGTGTGACATCGATTCACACATCATGCTCGAGCGCATGATCTTCCCTGAACCGGTGATTTCGCAGGCCGTCGAGCCAAAGACGAAAGCTGACCAGGAAAAAATGGGTATGGCCTTGTCCCGTCTCGCTCAGGAAGATCCTTCTTTCCGCGTGCATACCGACGAAGAGTCTGGCCAGACAATTATTTCGGGGATGGGCGAATTGCACCTCGAAATTATTGTTGACCGGATGAAGCGTGAGTTCACCGTAGAAGCCAACGTGGGTAAACCACAGGTGGCCTATCGCGAAACAATTCGCAAGGTTTGTGAAGAAATCGAAGGTAAGTTTGTCAAGCAATCTGGCGGACGTGGTCAATATGGACATGTCGTACTCAAGCTTGAGCCCCTCCCACCCGGTGGCGGCTATCAATTTGTCGACGCTATTAAGGGCGGTGTGGTACCGCGCGAATACATCCCTGCAGTGGATAAAGGCATTCAAGAAACACTGCCATCCGGCATTCTTGCCGGGTACCCAGTGGTTGACGTGAAAGCCACGCTGTTTTTTGGTTCGTACCACGACGTGGACTCAAACGAAAACGCTTTCCGTATGGCAGCTTCGATGGCGTTCAAAGACGGTATGCGCAAGGCAAGCCCTGTGCTGCTCGAACCGATGATGGCCGTCGAAGTCGAAACGCCTGAAGACTATGCTGGTACGGTGATGGGCGACTTGTCCTCGCGTCGCGGCATGTTGCAAGGCATGGATGACATGGTTGGTGGCGGCAAGGTCATTAAGGCCGAAGTCCCGCTCGCAGAGATGTTTGGTTATGCGACTAACCTGCGGTCGTTGACGCAAGGTCGTGCAACTTACACGATGGAATTCAAGCACTACTCCGAAGCTCCCAAAAACGTGGCCGAAGAAATTATCGCGGCCCGCGGCAAGTAATCAAGTCAGAGGAAAATCATGGCAAAAGGTAAATTCGAACGCACCAAACCACACGTCAACGTGGGCACAATTGGCCACGTTGACCACGGCAAAACGACGCTGACCGCAGCGATCACGACGGTGTTGTCCAAGAAGTTTGGCGGTGAAGCGAAAGGTTACGCGCAGA
>CAMBPA010000027.1 GCA_945869355.1 Bordetella parapertussis | reverse complement strand
CCCTTTTTTGCGGTGGCGTTCGTCAAGCTGACCCGCTTCAAGGCTATTTAGCCCTGTCGCTACTTAACGGTTTGTGCGATGCGTGTGGGTGAGAGGCTCGCAAAGTCGTCGGCGTAGTCTCGCAACTTGCCTTTTAAGTAGCGCGTTTGATTCGATGTGAGGCTATTCAATACCTCTGCAGTTGTCGTTGCCCAATCTTTCCTGAGAGACTCTTGCTGACGCACAAGTTCAGGGTTGCGATACTCCGATAGGCTTTTTGTATAGCCTACCAAGGCCACCTCCGCTTGCTCGGGAGCTTTTGCGCGCTGTGCCTCAAGGGTGTCAAGTAGTGCTTCTTGTCTGAGTTGCCTCTCCGTTGCCCAAAGCGAGAACGTTGCTGCGCGTCGATCCGAGAGTTGTATCAGACTCGTTTTTTGTTGCTCTGTTAGTGGTCCCAGCCAGTCTTCGTAGCGTTTGAGCATGCGTGTGTGATGTTTTTTACGTGTGCTGCTACTAGTTGGATTTTTTAAGTAGTCATCCGCGTAGTCCTTGTTCTCAGTTTCAAAGCGACTGCGTAACCGCGTCGTTTGACTCGTCTTGAGTGTGATCGCAATGGGCGCAAGCTGCTTTGCTGCTTGCAGGCTCAGTTCAAGAAGCGCATCTTGAACGTGTTGGTACATGAGGACAACTTCCTCGGGCGTGAAGGATTTTTTCTCATCAAGCCGCTCGGACCATTGTTGCAACGTACGCGTATATTGCGGCAGTGCCGTTGTCCTGTGCCAAGTCGAAAAGTCTACTAATTCAGAATCGAGTAACTCTTGCTGCTGTGAATCAAGATTGAAGTATGTGTTCAAACGATACGACAAATAGTTAGGCGCATAGTTATAGGCAATCTTGATGGAACTGCACGCAGCGAGTGAGGCTGCGCAAATCAGTAGGGCAATGAGTGATCGCGACATCGGTAGGGTATAAGCTATTTGTCAAACATTAGAAGGGGTTATTGTGACAGTTACCTTGCATAGATCATAAAATAAAGTTCTCTTGAGTACGAGTTTGCAATGAACGCTTATTATTCCGATCACTTTGTACTGCCCCTGCCCGAAGGGCATCGTTTTCCGATGTCGAAATATCGGTCGTTGCGCGATGCGTTGATCGATACGCCTGGGATTCGCCTACAAGAAGCGCCGGCGGCAAGTGATACCGAGCTCTTATTGGCGCATGATCCCCTCTATGTCACGAAAGTGATCTCTGGAACGTTGGATGCAAAGGAGCAACGTGAAATCGGCTTTCCCTGGACACCAGCGATGGTTGAGCGGTCGCGCCGCTCGGTTGGCGCCACGATCGCCGCGTGTCGCTCGGCACTTGAATCGGGTGTCGCCGTCAACTTGGCGGGTGGCACCCACCACGCGTATCGCGAGAAAGGCAGTGGGTTTTGTGTATTCAATGACGCCGCAATTGCTGCCAGAGTGATTCAGCGAACGTTTGCCGCAGACTGCAACGTAGCCATCATTGATTTGGATGTGCATCAAGGTAATGGCACGGCGGCTATCTTTCGCCATGATCCCAGCGTATTTACGTTGTCCTTGCATGGCGACAAGAATTTCCCTTTCCGTAAAGAGCCAAGCGACCTCGATGTTCCGCTCCCAGATGGGTGCGACGATCAACGCTATTTTGATGCGCTGCAGCATGCGCTCGCCGAGCTCGAGCAACGATTTTCCGCCGACTTAGTCATTTTTTTGGCAGGCGCAGATCCACACGAAGGCGATCGCTTAGGGCGTTTAAAACTGACTCAGGAAGGCCTGCGGCAGCGAGACCAGTGTGTCTTTGACTATGCGCATAAACAGAACATTCCGTTAGCCGTATGTATGGCGGGAGGTTACGGCACGCACATTGAGACGACCGTAGCTGTGCATCGCCAAACGGTACTATTGGCTTTGGATCACCACAATCAAATGCTCAGAAAATCAGAGGTAGAATGAAAAGGTCGGTTTTCAAATACTTTTAAAGGAATTTTGCATCATGGGCCACACACTGGAGCAATTTACGAGCCAATGCCACAAATTTTTGAAGAGTAATCCAGGCCCGGCGGGACGACAGCAGGTCGCGAATTTGTTAAAAGAAGTATTGCTAGATAAACAGTTTATTGAAAAGCATCTTCACGCAAATGTTAGCGAACGCGAGATCATTTACGAAGACCCAGAGCTTGGCTTCTGTGTGGTGGCGCATAACTACCCCGGGGCAAAAAATTCGACCCCTCACGATCATGCGCATTCTTGGGCGATTTACGGTCAGGCGCGTGGCGAGACTGAAATGTGCGATTATGAACTGCTTGAGGCCGCGACGGCAGATAAGCCTGGCAAGGTAAAGTTCACGAAGCGCTACAAGTTGGTTCCGGGTGTTGCGCACGTGTATAACGAAGGTGATCTGCATTCACCCGAGCGTAAAGCATCGACGAGTTTGATTCGTATCGAAGGCACTAATATGGCCAAAGTCAATCGCTTCAAGTTTGAAGTAATCTAAACGTTCTCGGTAACAAAAAAGGCGTTTGATTATTTCGTCAAACGCCTTTTTTTATGCCTGTTAATCTTTTACGTGTATTAACTTTTTAGCTGTATTTAGTTCGTGGTTGAAATCCCAGCATTTTTAATCACGATACCCCAGCGTTCATACTCCGCTTTCATGTAAGCCTGTGAATCTTCTGGCTTACCAAATACGAGTTGTGCCCCACCGGCCTCTAAGCGCTTCTGTGCTTCTGTGCCATTCAATGACTTCACCAGTGCTTGATTCAGTCGCTCGACGACCTCTTTGGGCGTCTTGGCGGGCACCATTGGCATATACCAAAGTGATGAAATCATCTTTGGATAGCCGAGCTCTGCGAACGTAGGAAGGTCTGGCGCTAGGCTGTTACGCTTGGGGCTCACCGCTGCGATGGCACGTAACTTGCCGCTCTTGATGTGTGGCATGAGCGAAGGGAAGCCGTCGAACATAATGTCAACCTGGCCACTTGCTACGTCGACCACAGCGGGTGCCGAGCCCTTGTAGGGCACGTGCAGCATCTTGATTCCTGCTTCAGTCATAAAGAGCTCTGCCGTCAGGTGGGGCGCGCTGCCGGCACCGGGCGTCGCAAAGCTCATTTGCCCATTCTTCTTTTTGGCAAGATCGATGAGCTCTTTTACACTGTTAACTGGCAGATTCGCGTTGACGGCGAGGACGAGAGAAAACTCTGCTACAACGCCCAGTGGCATGAAGTCTTTGAAGAAATCATAAGACGTCTTCGTGTAGAAGTGTGGTCCGATTCCATGCGTGGAGATCGCACCTTGAAGCATCGTATAACCATCTGCGGGTGCTTTCGCGACAAAGGCCGTTGCAATGGTGCCGCTCGCCCCAGCTTTGTTTTCAATCAGGACGGACTGTCCGACTTGTTTGGAGAGCGCTTCGCCAATTGTGCGTGCGACGAAATCTGCAGCGCCGCCCGGGGGAACTGTCACCACCATGGTAATAGGCTTGTCTGGATAGCCGGTCTGGCTGTGTGCCATGAAGCTTGCGAAGACAAGCGGAAGTGCTAGGGCAAGGGCGCGACTAGCGAATAGTTTTAAAAGTTTGCGAGTATGCATCATAAATATCCGACTGAGTAGTAAATTGAACGATAAAAAAACAGCTTACTTGACAGTACTTCCCGGAACAACCCCGTCAGGCAGGCTATTAATGTGATCATAGATCTCACCGGGTTTTGCAAGCCAAATCTGGTTGCGATGCGACAGAATGTGTTGCATCACGCGACGTAATTGACGCAGGCGATAGGGTTGCCCAAGAATAAAGCTATGCAACACAATGCTCATGACGAGTGGTCGTTTGGCTGACTCCTCGAGCATTTCATCAAACTGGTCGATCAGATTGTCGCAAAACAACTGAGCGGGGGTACGTCGCGATACGCACTCAATCGAGTCATTGAGATCATGAGAATAGGGGATCGAGAGAATACGTCCATGTTTGGTACGAAACCAAACCGGTTGGTCGTCTAACGGCCAGTCCATCATGTACTTGAACCCCTGTTCTTTGAGCAGGTCAGGAGAATCGTGTGTTTGCGAAATATAGGGTGCTAACCATCCCTTTGGAGCAACACCTTCGTGGTTCAAAATGATTTGCGCTGCTTCGCGTATGCAAGCGCGTTCTTGTTCGAGTGACATGTCCACTTGTCGCTCTGAGTTCGTGCGTCCGTGTCCGACGATCTCGTCGCCCCGCTTACTAAACGCGGCGATCATATCTGGGCAGTATTCGTAGAGCTCTGTGTTGACCAGAAGCGCATATGGGAAATCAAGATCTTGGGCCAGCTCAAGCAGACGCCAGGCACCCACTCGGTTGCCGTAGTCTCGCCAGGCAAAACTCCGGGAATTGGGTTGGGGGTGGGGAACGGCATAATCGTTACCCATCCCTTCGCCGAAAGCAAAATGTTCGACGTTTAGGCTAAAGTGGATCGCTAGGCGTTTGCCGCCCGGCCAAGTGTAGTCGGGTCGATTCGAAATCGCTGAATAGTCATACCGATCGTGAGATTTCAACATTTAGGCCATGCTCCCAAACAAGCGAAAGAGTGATGTAATTGAATAGATGGTAGCCTCACCCCCGCGGAAAATCTATGAAAATTAAATTAGCTGAAAACTTTAGGGCTGTTTTTTATGCTCCTTTTTATGCCACAAAGGCTTTAGGCCTGTTTAAACAGGAAGGTATAGAGATCGAACTGATCGACTCCGCATCGCCGGGCAGCGGAATTGCTGACATGTTGACTGGAAACATTGATGTCGTCTGGGGCGGGCCGCTCCGTGTGATCAAACAACGAGATCAGGAAGCCGATTCCGCAAATGCGCTGGTTGCATTTTGCGAGGTGGTCGGCAAAGACCCGTTCTTTTTAGTCGGACGTACGCAGACAAAGAAGTTTCAACTGTCCGATCTAGTCGGAAAGAGGGTTGGCGTAGTGACCGAAGTGCCGACACCCTGGCTTTGTCTGCAGCAAGATCTTCGGGATGCTGGCGTAAGGATCGATTCGCTCAAAGTAAATGCCGAACGCTCTATGGCCGAAAACTTGGAAGCGCTGAAAACTGGCACGATTGATTATGCGCAGTATTTTGAACCCTTTGTGTCGCAAACCTTGTCGAGCGGTGTGGGCCAGGTGTTACATGCCGCGAATAGTCGCGGCCCGACTGCCTACACTACATTTATCTCTACCCGAAAAATCATTGCTCAAAAGAAAGACTTATTCGAGGCAATGATTCGTGCCGTTGAACAAATGGGTCCTTGGATTGACGCCCACACAGGCAAGGAACTTGCCGAGCTCGTCGCGCCGTTTTACCCACATGTGGGGACAGACATACTCATTCAGTCTATGGATCGCTACAAGGCTGCGGGCTTGTGGTTTTGTAAACGAACGATCTCTAGAGTTGGGTTTGAACGATTGAAGCTGAGTATGCGCCAAGGGGGCTTTATCAGTAGCGACCCCTCCTATGCAAACTGTATCGCAGAGTTTTCTCAGGAAGTATCCTAGAATTCATACATCAAGCGCATCTCTGTGTGCGTATTCACATAAAGCGGAATTTAATTATGTCCCCCTGGAAAGCTGCCCATGTTGGCGACTCTTTTGATGAAATCGATACCCCAGCGCTCGTGCTGGACCTGGATGCCTTCGAGCGCAACCTGCAGCGCTTGCAGGATGCGCTAGCGGGCACAGGCGTGCGTTTGCGCCCCCATGCAAAAAGTCATAAATGCCCTGACATCGCGCTACGTCAGATCAAGCACGGCGCTGTGGGTATCTGCTGCCAGAAAGTGAGCGAAGCCGCAGCGTTTGTCGCGGCTGGCGTGCAAGATGTGTTGATTACTAATCAAATAGTCGGTGCTAAAAAAGTGTCTCATGCGCTTGATCTGGCCGAGCGCGCTCGAATCGGGGTGGTGGTTGATCACGAAGATCAAGTGCTTGCCTTTGCTCAAGCTAGCGCCATCCGTAAAGTGAAAATCGATGTGTATATTGAAGTCGACGTCGGCATGGGGCGTTGTGGTGCGGTGTCGATCGATCAGACAGTCGCGCTCGCGCGTCAAATTGACCAGGCTCCTTATTTGAATTTTATGGGACTGCAGTGCTATCACGGAAGCGCGCAGCACTATCGTTTGCCGCAAGAGCGTCAAAATGCAATTACTGCAACGTGCGCGACCGCGACAGCGACTAAAGAGGCGATCGAAAAGCTTGGTATCAAGGTTGAGCGAATCACGGGTGCTGGAACAGGTTCAGTTATGCTTGAGCGAAATTCGAAGGTGTTCAACGAGGTGCAGGCGGGCTCCTATATTTTTATGGACCGCGACTATGCAGCGAATCAGCGCGATGGACAGGACTTGCCTTTCGAGCACGCGCTGTTTATCAAGACTGCTGTGCTGAGCCACCCGACGAAAAACCGCGCAGTCGTCGATGCGGGTCTAAAGGCGTCTAGCGTCGATTCGGGAATGCCCGCGGTTTGGCAGCGAAAGGATGCAAAGTATTTGAAGGCCTCCGATGAGCATGGTGCGCTAGAGCTCACTGCTGACTCGACGCTTAAGCTCGGTGATGCAGTCATGCTGATTCCCGGCCATTGCGACCCAACCGTCAATTTGTATGATGAACTGATTTGTATTCGCGGTGATAAGGTAGAAGACGTTTGGCCAATTTCGGCACGCGGCGCTTTGCTATAAAACATATAACAGGAGAGAACGATGCTTAATAAGAAATCTTTGCAGGTGATGTTTGGCGCCGCGATGGCTTCAGGCTTAGTGTTTGCGAGTGCGCTCACTCAAGCGCAATCCGCTTCAAACTACCCGCAGGAGCCCGTCAAGTTTGTTGTGCCGTACCCAGCAGGGGGCGTCAGTGATGTCTCGAGTCGTACCATTGCCGCGGCATTAGGCAAAAAACTTGGTGCAAATATGGTGATCGAGAATAAAGCGGGTGCCGCCTCGACCGTAGCCAGCACCTACGTCGCCAGTCAAAAGCCAAACGGTTATACGCTCTATGCTGCCCCCGTCTCGATTGTGATCAATCCAGCGCTTCAAGGTACCGTGAGCTATAAGCCCTACGAGAGCTTCACGCCGCTTTCCATGATGATGAGTTCGGCATTTGTGCTGCAAGTTAACAAGAGTCTGCCGGTCAATAATGTGAAAGAGCTTATCGAGCTGATTAAAAAGAATCCGGACAAATATGCGATTGGAACCTCTGGGGTGGGTTCGATCAACCACCTTGCTGCAGAGTACTTTATTCGTGAGTTTGGCTTGAAGATGGTCGTTGCGCATTACAAAGGCGGCATGCCGGCTGCACAGGACTTGCTCGGAGGGCAAGTGCAAATGATGTTCTCCGCTGCAAATGAAGCCATCCCATTTGTCACAAGCGATAAGACAAAGGGCTTGGCCGTGACGTCTTTGGAACGTATCTCCACGCTGCCAAACCTACCAACGATGAATGAGGCTGCTGGAATAAAGAATTTTGAGGCAACTTTCTGGCTTGCGCTTGTTGCCCCTGCTGGCATGGATAAGGCACTGCAAACGCGTATTTCTACAGCGATGCGCGAGCTTGGGAAAGACGATGAGTTGCGTCAACGCTTAAATCAATTGGGAATTGATCTGGTCACCTCGACACCTGAGGTCGTGACAGCCAATCTTAAACGTGACGAAGAAAAATGGACAACGCTAATTCGTTCAATCAAAATTAATTAAAGATCGCGCGCCTGATGTGTCGTGCTCTCGCGCGACACATCACTCAGTTTGCTTAGGCGGATGTGAAGACTTGTGATGGATCGGGTAGGCCTTTTACCTCAACCGCATTACCTGAATAGTCAAATACTAAGAACACGGACTGCTCTCGCGGCGTGCCAATGAATATTCTGTCTGGTTCCATTGCGAACGGGACGTTTGCTTCGCGCAAGCGGGACAGCATTCTGTCATAGACGGCTGGCGTCACAATCACTCCATAGTGTCTTAAGGGATAGTTGCCACGCCCAATCGTGATGGAGGTGTGCGAGGCTTCAATTTCTGATAGCTGTGCGACGAGATGATGCCCAAAAAAATCAATATCTAATCGGTCTTCTTGTTGGCGTGAGATTTTACACTCAAGGATTTCACCGTAAAACTTTATTGTTGAACGAATGTCTTTGATGGGAACCGAAAGGTGAATCATTGCTTTGCTCATGACGCTTCCTGTTTCTGTCATAAAAAAAGGCGTGTCATGAAGACACGCCTTTTTTTCATGTAAGACTACTGAGGTTTGATATTTGCCGCTTTGACTACGGCTGCGTAGCTTGCCAAATCATTTTTGATTTGATCGCCGTAGGCTTTGGGTGTGCCGGGTGTGGCTGTTATGCCTAACACCTCAAGGCGTTTCTTGACGTCCGGATCATTCAGCACATCATTTAACGTACTGTTCAGCTTCGTGATGACGGCCGCTGGAGTTTTGGCGGGAGCCAAAATACCCACCCAGGAAGCAAGTAAAAAATTAGGCAAGCCGGCTTCGATGAATGTTTGCGTATCGGGCAAAGAAGGTGAGCGAGTTGCGCTTGGCACACCAAGTGCTTTGATTCGACCTGCCTTGATATGTGGGAGTGCCCCGGCAACTGCCGTGAAGACCAGAGGGATGTTACCTCCTTGAAGATCAATCATTGCTTGCCCGCCTCCCTTATAGGGGACGTGTACGAGCTTAGAGCCGCTTTTCATATTTAGCGTTTCGCCAGCGATATGTGGTGTGCTACCTAAACCGGATGTGCCGTAGTTCAGTCCGTTGGGATCCGACTTAGAAAGCGCAATAAGTTCCTTAATGTTGTTGGCCTTCACCGAGGGATGTGCAACGATGACCAAATCTGCATCGCCGATCTTCCCAACAGGAGCGAAGTCCTTTACTGAATCAAAAGGTACCGAGGCAAACACATGCGGATTAATAACCATTGTCCCGTCAAAGCCGAGTAACAAGGTGTAGCCATCTGGGTCTGCTTGGGCAACCTGACTTGTACCAATATTGCCTGAGGCACCCGGTTTGTTTTCGACAATGATTTGTTGGCCAAGCCGCTTTGACATTTGGTCAGCAATGAGTCGTCCGCTTGTATCGGTGACACCGCCAGGGGTGTACGGGACAATGAGGCGAATTGCCTTGGTTGGATATGTGGCTTGAGCATAGGCAGCACCGCTTAGGGTGCTAATTGTCGCTGCGAAGGCAGTGAATACTACGGCAAGCGCTTTTCTTCTTTGAGTTTCCATGGTTTTCCTCAGTTTTAGTGTTAACTATTACACCGTGGCCCGCTTGGTATTGTTCCATTGCAAAAGGGCTACGGTAGCCATCAATCCAAAGCCAATGACATCTGTGATCAGTCCTGGCTTAATAAGACAAGCGGCCGCGATAAGCAACATCACGCGATGGGTAAGCGTTGCATACCCTACCAGCCAGCCGAAAAATCCTCCCGCCAGGGCGATGACGCCAATCAGGGCCGTGACCACTGACCACAAGACCGTAAAATAAGACGTGTCGTCTTTAAAGATAAGAAGTAGTGTGGGTTCGTAAACAAACATAAACGGGACAATATAGGCTGGCGCTGCGGCGCGCATGGCAGCAAAACCCGACTCCCACATGTTGGCTTTTGCAAGCGCGGCAGCCGCAAAGACGGCTAAAGCTACTGGCGGCGTGATGGCCGATAAAATTGCA
>CAMBPA010000026.1 GCA_945869355.1 Bordetella parapertussis | reverse complement strand
CGAATAATCAAGGTCATTGTTTGATTGCCCGAGTTACCGCCAATACCGGCCACGATCGACATTAAAAATGCCAGTACGACGATCGTACTCACCGTATCCTCAAAGAGCGAGGCCACAAACGAGGCGGTCGCGGCGGTGCATAAGTTCAGGATCAGCCAAGGCGCCCGATTACGAAGCGCCATGGTGACTGGAGCAAAGATGTCTTCTTCCTGCATACCGGCGCGAGACAGCGCTTGTTCGTCCGAGTCTTCTCGGATCACATCCACGACCTCGCCGATCGTGACGCGACCCACAAGACGTCCGAGGTCGTCGACGACAGGCGCTGACACGAGGTCATAGCGCTCGAAGGCCCCCGCTGCGTCGGAGTCTGAGTCTAGCGGGCTGAGCGACAGATACTCGGTGCTCATCACCTCGCTGACGTCCACTTCGGGTTCGTTGACCAGCAGTGCGGATAGCGTGAGCGTGCCTAGCAGCTTATCCGAGCGATTCACGACAAAGATCTGATCGGTGTGGTCAGGTAACTCCGGTAAGCGGCGGAGGTAGCGCAGTACAACCTCGAGGGTCACGTCCTCACGCACGCGCACCATCTCGAAGTCCATGATGCTGCCCACGCTATCCTCTGGATAGCCCATGGCTTCAATCAAACGCGCCCGTTCTTCGATCGTCAGGCCCTTTTGCACTTCCGCCACCACATCGGCAGGCAGGTCAGGTGCGAGATCTGCAAGCTCATCGGCATCCATGTTGCCGGTGGCCGCCACGAGATCTTTACGATCCATTGCTTCAATGAGCGATTCACGCACCCAGTCATCAACTTCAAGCAATACATCGGCGTCGTGTTCGGCACCTACCAAACGCCAAATCATTTGGCGCTCTGCTTTTGGGACAGAGCTTAAGATGAAGGCAATGTCTGCGGGGTGCAGATCGTTAACAAGCGACGTGATCTCTGCGTCGTGCTGGCGTTGCAGCAAGCCTTCGACTAGACCGGCACGTTGATCGTTTTCTTCTTGACGGTGGACGAGATTTTCGACGAGTTGGTGACGTTGCAACAACTCTTGCACTTTGGCAAGTGCGAGCTGAGCATCCTCGGGATCAAGCCGCCGAGCGGTGACGGGCGCGTCAGGGGTTGTTTGCGTCATGGGGAGCCCGTGCCAACGAGTGGGTCAATAACTGCTTGTGGCTCAAGCCATGCAAGAGTTAGGTCACAATTTTGACCAATGCATAGCCGCCACACCCGAGCAGTATAAACAAGATCGCACCAAGTGCCATCACTCGAGGCCCAGCCTGGCGCATTTGAGCAAAGCGTGTCTCGATCCCCAGTGCCGTCATGGCCATGGTCAACACGAAGATGTCGAGTGTGCGCAGTATCTGTAGGACGTTTGGAGGGATGATCCCTGCGGAGTTAATCAGCGCGAGTACGAGAAATCCGATCGCGAACCACGGGATAGGCAGGCTAGGCTTTTTCGCGTCGGGCGCTGCTGCGGCCATTGCGGTGCGTTGAAGCCAAAGTCCCACCAAGAGCAAAATCGGGATCAACAGCGCCACGCGGGTCATTTTGACGATTGTGGCAATTTCTGTTGTGGCGGGGTCGATATTGCTAGCAGACGCCACCACCTGCGCGACTTCGTGCACGGCGCCACCCAAGAAAATGCCGAACGCGCGCGTGTCCATGTCTATCCAGCCGGCCTGATAAATTAGGGGGTAGAAGAACATGGAGATCGTGCCGAACAGGACCACGGTTGCGACGGCCACAGCGGTTTTGTGGGGTGCGGATTTGAGGGTGGACTCGAAAGCCAAGACAGCGGCTGCGCCGCATACTGCGCTACCTGAAGCGGTCAGCATCGCTGTATCGCGATCGAGCTTGAGTACGCGAGTACCGATCAACGTGCCTAATACAAGCACCCCCACCACAATGCCCACAGAAACGAGCAGTCCGGGTAAGCCAACCTCGATAATTTGTTGAATACTGATGTTGAGGCCATAAAACGCCACTGCAACGCGCAACAGCCTACGCGCGGTGAAGTGAACGCCTGCCCCCCATTCGGCGGGCATGGTTCCGCGTAAAAAGTTGCCGTACAGCATGCCGCAGACGATCCCAATCACCAGTGGGCTGAAGCCCAAGGTTTTCACGAAAGGGATATCCGCGAGCTGCACCACCGCGGCGGCGAGCAGCCCGACAAAAAGCATTCCGTTGAGTTTGTCGCGCCAGTGAGAGGCGCTCGTGAGTGCAGGTTGAGACATGCGGGGATGACAGGCCAATTAAGATTGACCGAGATACTACTCCGATATTTGGCTTACCGCTTAAACCAATTTTCGGCCAGTTTTACCCAGTAGGTCGCGCCCAGGGGGAGCAAGTCGTCATTAAAGTCGTAGGAGCCGTTATGGAGCATGCAGGGGCCCAGCCCGTGGCCGGCGTCCCGATGCTCTCCCATGCCGTTGCCGATCCAGACGTAGCAGCCTGGCACCTCTTGCAGCATGAAGGCAAAGTCTTCAGCCCCCATGGTGGGCACAACATGGTCGTTTACTTGCTCGGTTCCAACGATTTCCCGCATGACATCGACGCAAAATGCCGTTTCAGCCGGATGGTTAATAGTGGGCGGATAGACGCGATGAAAGGAAAAGTCAGCCTCAGCACCCATGGCTGCTGCAGTGTGCTCCGCCACTTCGCGCATACGTTTTTCAATCAGGTCGAGGGTCTCGATCGTGAAGGTCCGCACGGTGCCTGCCATGATCGCATCGGTGGGAATGACGTTATCTGCGCTACCCGTATGAATTTGCGTGATGCTCAATATGGCGGCCTCTAGGGGGTGACGGTTGCGCGTGATGATGGTTTGTAATGCCTGGGCGATTTGCACGGCGGTCATGACAGGATCGACGCCCAAGTGCGGCATCGCGGCGTGGCCACCCTTGCCGCGGACCTTGATGGAGAATCGATTGCTCGAGCCCATCATCGGGCCGGCCGTGACGCCGAACTGTCCGACGGGCATGCCGGGCCAGTTGTGCATCCCGAAGACGGCTTGCATGGGGAATTTAGTGAACAGGCCGTCGTCGATCATCCGTTTGGCGCCTGCACCACCTTCTTCAGCGGGTTGGAAAATAGCGTAAACCGTGCCGTCAAAATTCTTGTTTTCTGCCAAGTAGCGTGCCGCGTTAAGCAACATGGCTGTATGCCCGTCGTGACCGCAACCGTGCATTTTTCCGGGGTGACGACTGGCATGCTCAAAGGTGTTGAGCTCTTGCATGGGGAGAGCGTCGATGTCGGCGCGCAGCCCAATCGCGCGCGTTCCGGTGCTGCGGCCCGTAATGATGCCCACCACACCTGTTCCGCCCAATCCTCGGTGAATCGGGATGCCCCATTTTTGTAAGGTCTCGGCCACGACATCGGCCGTACGCTGCTCTTCGTAGCGGAGCTCTGGGTGGGCGTGGATATCGCGCCGAATCGCTTGAATGTCGGATTGCCAGTTTAAAAAGGGCTCAAGAAGTTTCATGCAAATCACTTTAATCAACCATGTCTGCCAGTATTATCGATGAAAATGACGTTCTAAACCCACATTTCGAGTTGACAATAGACCATGAACGCACCATGGATTAGCAGCTACCCCGAAGGCGTTCCGCCAACGATTTCGACCGACGGTTACGCCTCTTTAGTGGATTTACTCGAGCAGGCGTGCAAACGATACGGCCCGCGTGCGGCAGTGCAGTCCTTTGGCACGCCGCTGACGTATGCAAAGCTTGAGCAAGAGGCCATGTGCTTTGCTAAGTGGTTGCAGTCCCTTAAGCTGGATCCTGGCGCGCGCGTTGCGCTGATGCTGCCCAATGTCTTAGCAAATCCTGTTGCGCTGTTTGGGACCCTCAAAGCGGGTTGTGTTGTCGTAAACGTGAACCCGCTCTGTACCCCAAGAGAGCTTGGCGCGCAGTTGCGTGATAGCGGTGCTAGCGTGATTGTGGTGTTTGAAAGTGTGGCCGATACGCTTGAGCAGGTGACGGATTGCGACGCGTTATTGCACAGAGTGATCGTCTCCCCTGGTGATATGTTGGGTGCACTGAAATCAGTTGTCATTAACTTCGGTGCGCGATATCTGAAAAAACTTGGTCCGAAAAAGCCCATGCCTGGAGCATGGCCCTGGCGTTTTGTGCTTCGGTTGGGCCGCGACTTATCCTGGCAGGCACCCGATATTGCGATGGATGATCTGGCTGCGCTGCAATACACGGGGGGGACAACGGGTGCGCCCCGGGCTGCCATGCTGACGCACCGCAATCTGGTGTCCAACGTCTTGCAAGTGCAGGCCGTCGCCCAACCGGCACTCGGTGATTTGTTGCCACGGCCGCTGACGATGCTGACCGCTTTGCCGCTTTATCACGTGTTTGCGATGACCGTGTGTGGGTTGTATGCCTTGCATGCTGGGATGAAAAGCGTGTTGGTGATTAACCCCCGTGATCGTGCGTCATTGCTCTATGCCTGGCGTAAAGATCCACCGCATGTGTTTCCCGGCGTGAACACCTTGTTCAATGTTTTATTGAACGAAGCGCAATTTGAGACGCTTGATTTTCGTTCTTTGCGCTTGGCCTTTGGTGGCGGCATGGCGATTCAGAAAGCCGTCGCGCAGCGCTGGGTAGATGTGACGGGACGGCCGCTCATTGAAGGTTACGGACTATCCGAGACATCCCCTGTTGTCACGGCCAACCCGACCAATGCGCAGGCTTATTCTGGAAGCATCGGGTTGCCGCTGCCGTCAACGGAGGTGCGTATCGTCGATGAGCAAGGGGCGTTTGTCGAGACAGGCGAACGTGGCGAAATCGCCGTGCGTGGGCCTCAAGTCATGCGAGGCTATTGGAATGCGCCGCACGACACGAACGCAGCGTTCACGCCCGATGGTTTCTTGCGTACAGGAGACATTGGCTATATGACTGCCCAAGGCTATGTCTTTTTGGTGGATCGTAAAAAAGATTTGATTGTTGTGTCTGGCTTTAATGTGTATCCCAGCGAGGTCGAAGCGGTGGTGTCGAGCCATCCGGGCGTGTTGGAATGTGCTGCGGTGGGGATGCCCGATGCTGCTTCGGGTGAGGCAGTGAAGCTATTTGTCGTGCCCTTGGACCCAACGCTGGACGAGCAATCTATCCAGGACTGGTGTGCGCGTGAATTGAGTCGTTATAAGTGCCCCCGTGCGATCGAGTTTCGCGCAGAGCTGCCGAAAAGCAATGTAGGAAAAATTTTGCGACGTGACTTGCGGCCCTAATGATGTCATGGCCCCCAGTATCGGCTGCGCTTGGGCTACCTCACGTTTGGGTCAGTCGGCGCACGTACACCATCGTTGATGCTGCCTTTGGCGAAGGCCATCTGTTTTTGTCTGTGTGGAATGCGTGGCGTCGAGACCCGCAGCGGAGTCGATGCCTCCACTTTGTGGGCTTGCTCCCTGCACTCGGGGACTCCCAAGCGTTACGCGCACGCTTGTTACAAACATGCCCCGCAGGCATGGAGTCTTGCGTGCAGCAGTTGGTGGACGCGTGGCCTTTGAATCTCTTGGGCGTGCATCGCCTTGAGTTTGAGGGGTTATGTGTCACGCTAACCCTGGCCGTTGGTCAACCATCCACCATGTTGCAGCGTTTGTCGGTAAGTGCCGATGCTGTAGTGCTGCCAGCCTCACTACGCTCTTATCCGCATGAAGAGATTGAAGTGATGCTCGGCACAGCGACGAAAGTACTGTTGCCGCAGGGCAAACTCGTTATGCCATGGTTGTCTGCTTCTGGGGCGCCTGGCCCTTTCGATGATCGGACTTCAGCGTTATGGGCGCAAGGCTCAGTGCGTGATGGCGTCTGGTCACGGGTTGTTCAAGCGGCACCGCTGACCTCACCCGTGCAACGCGAAGGTCATCAACATGCAGTGGTTGTGGGGGGCGGGTTCGCAGGCGCTGGAGTCGCCTATGCGCTTTCTTTGAGGGGATGGACTGTCAAGGTCCTCGAGGCGTCGGTAGGCCAACAGAGCCCGCACCAAGGACACCTGGCGGCGGCCTTAACCCCGATGGTGACGCGAGACGATGATGTGCGCGCACGGTTGTCTCGCGCCGGAACTTTGCTTGCACATCATCGCTGGGGTCATTTGACCGATGAGGCGTTTGAGCCCTGCGGCGCTTTACAGTTGTCGCGCACCTCTGGACGTGTGGTTGACCTGAAAGATGTGGTGGCTGGGTTGAAGTTGCCAGAAGCATGGGCCAAGTTTGTGGAGGCACAGGAGGCGAGCGCGATCGCCGGCCTGACGCTACAAAGAAGCGGCATTTATTTTCCAATGGCTGTGCGTGTACAGCCTGAGGCGTTTATCAATCAACTACTGAGTGGCGTTGAAATTTCTCGCCGTGCCGCGCGGGTCGATCGCCTGTTGCGGCGTGGAAATGTGTGGCAGGTGCTAGACGCAGCGGGCCAGGTGCTAGAAGAGGCGCCGATTGTGATCGTCGCTGCCGCGTATGCCACGCAAGATATTTTGAGCGCAAGTGGACTGTTAGCCGCCCATGCGCGGTTGCGCACGATGCATCAGTTGGGCGGTGAAATTACCTACCTTCCCGAGCGCGCGATATTAGGCGGGCCACGCTGCATTGTTTCCGGCGATGGTTACGTGCTGCCAGCGGTGAGTGGTCAGTGCGTGACGGGAAGTAGTTACGTGCACGGAGCGGATCGAGTTTTTGTCACGAGCGCCGGAGCGAGGGAAAATATGCAGCGCACGGATGGTTTACTAGGGTCGCGATTGGTCGAGTCGGAATTTTCCGATAGCGCATTGAGTGGGTGGGCCGGCTGGCGTGCGGTGTTGCCCGGACGACTGCCTGCGATCGCTGCGGTAGATGAGGAACAGACCCTTTGGGCCGTAGCGGGGCTCGCCTCGAGAGGACTGACTTGGTCAAGTTTGGCAGGGGATTTGGTCGCCGCGACCCTAAATGGCGAGCCCTTGCCCTTGGAAACCGATATAATTGACACAATCAGTCAGATTTAAGCCAGTTTCAATAGAAAAATGCCTGTTCCAGGGTGGGTTTCGATGAAATGACACTGTAAATGCCGAAAAGCACAACAAATGAACGGTAAGTGTGGCACCCACAATGTTTGCATATGCTAAGTAAAAAGATAAGCGCAAGCCGGGATATAGAGGGTCGAGTTTATTAAAATACTTAAATCCGTCAAAATAGCGCCTTTGGTCGCTTTTATACCTACGCGCTAAACATGCACCTAGACTCACTCAAACTAGTCGATACGCTGCCCACCAAGCTTGTGTTCGATGCAGGTGCGGGGCTCAGACTCGCTGTTGAACCGCACGCGCCTGGCGTGTTCCGGGTTCGCTGCGGTCGACCCGAAGCTGTTGCTGCAGATATTCTGCCTGGCACGAGAGCGCGTGTGCACGCAGAGGTGTTGCTTGCTCGTCCAGAGGCGATAGGCGAAGCCATCTTAGAACCACTCAAGGGTGCGCTAAAGGGTTGGCGGCTTGTGCAAGGCGATGTGAGCCTGGATATTTCCGTGAATCCATTTAGACTGCACATGCAACGTCTTGGCAAAACGGCCTTGACGCTGTCGGAGTCTGGTGTTGCCCGCTCGGACGCACTTTGGTCGTTGGGCTTTGACCTCAAGCGTAGCGAAAAGATTTTTGGTTTGGGCGAAACCTCAGGCGATTTGGATCGTCGAGGTGAAACGATTGTCTCTGACGCGCCAGACCATCGCGCCTTGCCGTTGGCATGGAGTCCAAATGGTTGGGGTGTGTATGTCAACACGCTTGGTCGGGTTGAGCATGATCTAGGCGCCGAGTCGACGGCTGAGTACAAGATCGCCGTTGAAGACGAAACGCTGGATGTTTTTATTTTTGCAGGTGAGCCCATCGAAATACTGAACCAGTACACCCAGCTCACTGGGCGTGCGGGTCAACCCGTTTTATGGTCGATGGGTGTCTGGGTTGAGCAGCATGCAAGCCATAATGCCTCGCAGACTGCTGAGCTCATCACTGAGTTCCGTCGCTTAGGCCTTGCTGTGGATGGCGTATTGTTGTTGCCGCCGGCGGCCTGGACCTACCAAGACTCGAAGCTCCTGCCTGGGTGGGACGCCGAACGCTTCCCGAGCCCGAAATTGTTATTGAGTCAATTTGGTAAGCACGCGACACACTTGTGTATGCACACAATTCCTGCCGCGCTGGCCGAATCCACCATTTTTGCGGAGCTGGAAGACCGCGGTTGGCTGCTTGTGGGTGGAAACGGTGAGGCGTATGTATTTGAGGGCGTCGCTGCAACAGGTGGCAAGCCTTTCGGCCTGCTAGATCTGACGCATCGCGACGCGATGAAGACGTGGTCTGAACGTCACCGCCACCTTGCAGAAGAAGGCGTTGGGGCAACCGCCTGTGATGTGCAGTTTGATATACCTGATCACGTGGTTGCACGTGGCGGTGAGAGTGGGGCGGTGTTGCGCTCCCTGTATCCAGCCCTGGCGCGTCGCGCCTTGTTTGACGCAGCGGCCGGGCATAAAGTGCCGCCAGAAGGTGTGGTGTTCAGTTCCGATTTGTTTGCAGGGGCGCAGCGTTTGTTATGGCAAAGCGCGCCTCGTGTGCCCAATACTTGGAGCGGCTTGCAGCACACATTGCGCACCGCTTTATCTATTGGTGCAAGTGGTTTACCTGTACAAATGCATGCCCTCGGCAATGCGGAGATGCCTACAGCAGAGATGACGCCTGAGTTGTATCTGCGTTGGCTTGGGATGGCTGTGTTCTCTGGCAATCTGGCCTTTCAAGCACACCCAAATTTATTACCCACCGCGTTTGATGAAGCAACGCGCGCGCATGTGCAGTCTTGGTTGCAATGGCGTTACCGTTTGATTCCTTATGTTCTGGGTGCGATTGAAGATGCCGCGCGTACCGGCTTGCCGGTTCAGCGCTCGATGGCATTATCGTTTCCGGTAGATGCCGAAGCCCAGCGCTGGGATACGCAATACATGCTGGGCCCAGCCGTGCTGGTTGCGCCAGCAATGAAGCCGGGTAAGGAAATCCAAGTGTATTTGCCTCAAGGCGACGCATGGTGGGATCTGAACACGGGCTGGCGCTATGAGGGCGGTACAACGTGGACGGTCTCCTGTGAGCTAGACGCCTTGCCTGTCTTTGGGCGTGAAGGACACATGCTTTGCTTAGGCCCGACCGCTAATCACACCGGTGAATTTAATTCAGCACGCATACTCGACGAGGTCTGGATGTTTGGTATGCCCGTGCACAACCCTGTGGTGATGCGTAACAAGATCCGTGTCATGCAGATGCAAGGTTCAAGTTACATCAAAGGCCTTGAGGGCCTGCGTATTCTTCCCTCTGAGGGCTTGGAAGTTAAGCGACGCGGCGCCGAGGTGCGCATCTCGCGAGCACGATAAGTGGCAGCGCTGAATCGATCGCAGATCTTAGAAGAGCAACTTGCCCGGATCGCATCTCGCGAGCCGCTTGTTCGAGCCTGGTCCTGGCATGATCCTCAGCAGGTTCGTGACCAGTTTGCAGCGTTGCCCAAAGATACGTCCCATTTGCCGTTGGCGGGAATCACCGGTGGCATAAAGGATATCTTCGATACAAGCGATATGCCGACGACTTATGGCTCGGCGGCATTCGCAAATCACCGACCCCAGCGCGACGCCACCGCCGTCGCGACATTGCGTGCGGCGGGTGCTCTGATCATGGGCAAAACGGTGACAACAGAGTTTGCGCATCAGCTTGCTGGGCCCACGACTAATCCCCACAGCGTTGACCGAACACC